>DASXFZ010000017.1 GCA_036489315.1 Candidatus Cybelea sp. | reverse complement strand
GACGGGATCGTAATCTCTGATTACGTCGATACCGTATCGCTCTTTGAATTCGCTTAGACGAACCCCTTGCACGGTGCGCAGGGCGAGCATCAGCGCCTCGCCCGCCCGCCGCCGGCCCACGAGGCGCTCGCCCTCCGAAGGAATCGGGCCTCCGCATAGCGCCGTATCGATGTACTCCTCCAGCGTACGGGTGTGCACCGAGCGCACGCCGCCGCGGTACGAGGCCGCGCCGACGCCGAGACCGATATATTCGCCATTGGCCCAATAGTTCAAGTTGTGCTTACATTCGTGCCCGGGCCGTGCGAAGTTGCTGACCTCGTACTGCCGGTAGCCGGCCGCGGCGAGCGTGTCGATTGCCAGCGCGTAGAGCTCGGCCTCGCGCGCATCGTCGAAAAATACGCCGGGCTCGCGCGCCCGCCACGCCGCGTACGGCGTTCCCTCTTCGACGGTGAGACCGTAGGCCGAGATGTGATCCACGTCGAGCTCGATCGCGCGCTGCAGCGAGCGTTCCCAGCTCGCCGGCGTTTGGCCCGGCACCGCGAACATCAAATCGAGCGAGACCGATGCGATCCCCGCTTCGCGCGCGGCGTCGACGACCGACTCGACCTGCGCCACAGAGTGCTTTCGGCCGAGCGTCCGAATCTCGAAGGGTTCGAAGGACTGGACGCCGACCGAAAGGCGGGTGATGCCGGCTTGCCGGTAGCGCCGCACGTCGTCGTCGCAGACGAGCTCGGGATTGAGTTCGATCGAGCGCTCAACGATCGCGCCGAAGCGTTCTTCGAGACGTCCGGCAAGATCGGCGATCGTCTCCGCGCCGTACGTATTCGGCGTACCGCCGCCGAAATAGATCGTCGCCGCCGTCGCGCGCGGCTCGCACGCGATCTCCGCTTCTAGCGCGGCAAGGTACCGTCGCGCCGACGACTCGCGAAGCGGCCATTTCGCAAAATCACAATAGGGGCAAAGGTACGGACAGTACGGGAGGTGGACGTAAACGCCGAGCATGTTACGTCGCGGCGAGGTGCGGGGCGGTGAGCTCCGTAATCTTTCCGACGACGTCGTGCGCGACTTCTTGCGCGGCCGCCCCGATCGCGTGTTTGATCGCGTTGCGGCTCGAGCGTCCGTGCGTCACGATACAGTTTCCGCGTAAGCCTAGCAGCGGCGCGCCGCCGTAGGTTTCGTAGTCGAATTTCTTGCGTAGCCGCTTGAGCGCGGGCGCGAGCATCGCCGTGCCGAGTTTCGTCAGGAGATTTCCGCCGAGCAGCGCGTCGCGCATGACGCGCCCGAAGTCGGCGATCATGCCCTCACCGGCCTTGAGCACGACATTGCCGACGAATCCGTCGGTGACGATTACGTCGGCAACGTTATGGAAGAGCGCCCGGCCTTCGACATTGCCGATAAATCGCACGGGCGCGGCTTCGAGCAGGCGCGCCGCTTCGAGCGCGAGCTGATTGCCTTTCGTTCGTTCTTCGCCGACCGAGAGCACCGCGACGCGCGGTTCGGCAACGCCGAGCACCGCCCGCGAGTACGCCGATCCCATGATCCCGAACTGCTCGAGCCACTCCGGCTTGCAGTCGACGTTGGCGCCGGAGTCGAGCAGGACGGTTGGGCCGTTGAGCGCGGGCCAAACCGTCGCAATCGCAGGGCGCCAGATCCCCTCGATCGTTCGCAGCTTGACGACCGCGATCGCCAGAAAAGCGCCGCTGTTCCCAGCCGAGACGACGGCATCGGCTTGCCCCTGCTTAACCAGGTTGACCGCGATGCCGAGCGAGGTGCGCTCGCAGGAGCGAACGGCGACCGAGGGCGCTGAATCCATGGCGACCGCTTCGGGCGCGTGGATGACCGTGATCGAATCGCCGCCCTTCCGGCGTGCCAAAAGGGCGCGTACGCGCGCTTCGTCACCGACCAAAAGTATCTCGACATCGAACTCCTGGGCGGCCAGCACGGCTCCGGCTACGATCTCTCCGGGGGCGTGGTCTCCACCCATCGCGTCAACGGCGATGCGCGCTCGATTCACCGAGCGCTCTTTGGGGGATACCCCGGGAATCCTTGCCTATGGTCAACATTTAGCGCTTGCGTTCGCATGCGCCCCATGGTAATATCTGCCGGCTATGGCCAAGCGCTGTGAAGTTTGCGGGAAGGGACCCAAGTCGGGAAACAACGTCAGCCACGCTATGAATAAGACGAAGCGCCGCTGGCTCCCGAACCTGCAATCCGTGCGGATCGACGACCGCGGGGTGCACCGCACCGCGCGCGTCTGCACGAGTTGTCTGCGCTCGAAGCGCGTTACCCGCCGAGCCTAGCCCCTCTTCTCTCCGAAATGCTCCCAGCCCGACCGCTCGAGCGGTTGGCCGTCCTGGCGCACGCCTTCTTCCTGTTCCAGCACCCCTACGCGCAGCAGCGGGCGGCCGAACCTTTTGGCAAAGCGGCCGGCTAGGTAGACGAAGGCTCGCGGCCGGATCGCCGCCAGCAGCTCGAAATCCTCACCCCCGGCCAGCGCGAAAAGCTCCGGATTCTCGCCCCGGCTTTGCGCGAAGGCGAAGGCCGAGGGTGCCACCGGAGCGTTTTCGATCCGCGCGCCGCAGTCGCTGGCCGCACAGAGGCGGTAGACGTCGGTCGAAAGCCCGTCGGAACAGTCCATCATCGCCGTGACGTTGGCGCTCGCGGCCAAGAAGCGCCCCTCCGCCAGCCGGGCGTGCGGTCGGCGAAATGCTTCGAGCGCATCGGGCGCGCCTTCGAGCCCGGCCCGCGCCGCTCCGAGTTCGCCGGTCACCGCGAGGACGTCGCCGGGCCGCCCCCCCGAACGCGTCTTGACGTTGGAGGGACGAACCTCTCCCACAACGGCAATCGAGATCGTCAACGCCTCGCTGCGCGTGAGATCGCCGCCGGCGATCGCGATGCCGTAGCGATCCGCCGCCTGCGCGATTCCGCGATAGAGTTCGAGCGTGTCGCCCGCGGCATTCTTATGCGCGACGCCGAGTGCGACGGTGGCGAGCACCGGGCGCGCACCCATCGCCGCGAGATCGCTCAAGTTTGCAACCATCGCGCGCCAGCCGGCGTCTTCGAGCGACATCGCTTCCCGCGTGAAGTGCACGCCTTCGACGAGCATGTCGGTCGAGATGACGCTGCGGTGCGAGCGCGACGGCTGCCAGAGCGCCGCGTCGTCGCCGATCCCCAGCAGCACGCGGCTCCGGGCTTCGCGGCGACGCCCCTGCGAGAGCAGCGCCTCGATACCCGCGACGATCTCGTCTTCGCTCACGCCAAGAGCGAACGAATGTGGCGCAGCGCTGCCGCCGGATCGGGCGCGCCGAAGACCGTCGAGCCCATCACGAGGGCGTTCGCACCCGCCTCGACCAGCGCACGGGCGTTCGTGTCGCCGACGCCGCCGTCGACTTCGATCAAACAATCGCTATTGCGCCCGTCGATCAGCGCGCGCGCCTCGCGCACCTTTTCGATCGAACGCGGAATGAATTTCTGCCCGGAGAAGCCGGGATTCACGCTCATCACGAGCACGGTGTCGCAATCCTCGATGATATCTTGGAGCAGCCCGACCGGCGTCTGCGGACAGATTGCGATGCCGGCTTTTACGCCCATCGAGCGCAAGTGCACGAGAAGCCGCTGCGCGTGGTACGTCGCCTCGAGATGGAACGTAATCCGTTCGCAGCCCGCTTCGCGGAAGTCGTCGACGTAGCGTTCGGGCTCGACGATCATCAAATGCGCGTCGAAGGTCAAGGGTGAAAGCTTGCGCAGATCGCCGATGATCTTCGGGCCCCACGTTATGTTCGGAACGAACTGCCCGTCCATTACGTCGAGATGCAGATAATCTGCGCCCGCGTCTTCGACGCACTCGATTTGCTCCGCGATGCGCGCGAAATCTGCCGATAACAGCGAAGGCGCGAGGATCGTCATCGACCGCCCTTCGACGGGCTCAGGATGACAATCCCTTCGACCGTCCTTCGACAACCCTTC
Source organism: Candidatus Cybelea sp. (assembly GCA_036489315.1). NCBI lineage: Bacteria > Bacillati > Vulcanimicrobiota > Vulcanimicrobiia > Vulcanimicrobiales > Vulcanimicrobiaceae > Candidatus Cybelea > Candidatus Cybelea sp. Next base: position 14,214 of record DASXFZ010000017.1, on the reverse strand, counting down.
GACAAGCTCAGGATGACACCGGTGCGGACACGGGGGCGTCGCTTGGGGTGACCCGGGACCGTCGCTTTAGGGTGATGCCGTATCGCCGGGCTTGGGAGAAGCCGGTTTGTTGCCGTAGATCTTCGGCGGTTCGTGCCCCAGGCGCGTTTCGCCAACCAGCGTGTTGTTCACGTACATGTCGAGCACTGACGTTCCGACTGCGGTTACGGTGAAGTCGAGCTTTTGCCCGGGTTCGGCGAAGGCGTGGTAGAGATCGTAGGTTCCCGTTGCGTCCCGCAGCGCGAGACGGACGTCGACCTGAGCGGTATTAGATGGGTCGTCGGGCTGCGGAACCGAGACGAGGACGTGCGCCTGGTGAAGGATGTAACCCGACTCATTCGGACCGGCGCTGACCTGCAGCGCGACCGGGTCGTACGAGGCGATCTTCGCGTCGGGCGGCGGGAGCTGACGCGCGACCATACCGTGCTGCGGGCCATTCTTACCGAGCGGCGTCCAGACAACCTGGCCGAGTTTGACGCCGGCGTTCGCAGCAAGCGTTCGCGCCTGGTCGATCGTCAAGCCGACGAAGTCGGGAACCCGCAGCGATGTCTTGCCGCCCGAGCTGACGGTCAGTGTGACGGTATCACCCTCGTGCACGCTCGTAAGCGGCGGAGGCTGCTGCGACATCACGTGTCCTTCCGGGATGATATCGCTTTTTGCGTAGGCGATCTTTCCGAGCGCGAGGTGGGTGCGCGAGAGATCGAGCTGAACCTCGCGCAGCGATTGATAACGCAAGTCGGGCATCAACCGAGCGAGGATGCCGTCGCTGATTACAAACGAAATCTGCCGGCCTTGCCTGACTTGATCGCCGGCATTGGGCCGCTGCATGATAATGACGCCCTTGGGATAACGGTCGCTGATCGTATGATCGACGACGGCCGAGCTCAGCCTCAGCCGGTTGACCTCGGCGTTAGCGTCGCTGAGGGTCTGGCCGATAAACGACGGGACGGTCACCGTCGCCGACGAGGGGATCAGAAAATCGAAGATCTGACGCCCGAACCACACGAGAATCGCAACGAATACGACCAGGACGATCGGAAAGAGCCACTCGCGCGGAAGATAGGTGCTGCGGAATTCCTTCAGGTGAGCGCCTCCAGCGGCACCTTGCTCAGATCGAGGTTGCTGAAGACGCGCTGCGCGTCTTCGTGCTCGTCGAGTGCGTCGAGAAACGCGAGCGCCGCCGCGAGTCCCGCGCCGGCCAGCTCGAGCTTCGTCTTCGCGCGCATGCCGAGATAGACGTCGGAGATTCGTTCGGCGCGAGCGCGAAGCGCGTCGCGCACTTCGGCAAGCCGTGCCGGCTGCGTGAAGATCGTCGCGAAGTCGTCTTCGTACTCGATGTCTTCGACGCCGTCGACAAGGGCTTCTTCCATCAGCGCGTCTTCGGATTTACCCGCGGGGTCGAGTTCGATGATGCCGACCGGATCGAACATCCAAGCAACGCTGCCGCTCTCGCCGAGGCTCCCTTCGTGACGCGTGAAGAGAAAGCGCATTTCGCCGGCAGTCCGGTTCCGGTTATCGGTCGCGGCGTCGACGACCACCGCGAGCCCGTGCGGGCCGTACCCTTCGTAGCGGATCTCCTCGATCTCGCGCTCGCCGCCTTGACCCCCGGCGCGCGCAATCGCGCGCTTGATGTTGTCCTGCGGCATGTTGAACTCGCGGGCCTTTTCGACGGCCATCTTCAGCCGGTAGTTAGCTTCAGGATCCGGCGATCCACCCTTCGCCGCGAGGATCAGCTCTTTACTGAGCTTGGTAAAGAGCGCCCCGCGCTGGGCGTCGACCTTCCCCTTCTTCAGCTTGATATTGTGCCATTTTGAGTGACCTGACATCGCACTTGGCCCTTCGCTAGCCCGGTCCGATAATCCAGGTCGGGAACCACATCCGCTGGTGCCAGGCGTCCCACGGAATCGGGTGAGCGGCGAGGATCGGGTAAAAGTAGATGAAAGCGACCCCCGCCGCGGCCACGTACGAGCCGACCGCGAGGCCGCCGAGCCAGCGGAGGTTCTGCTGGCGCAAGCACCACTGCCAGCATCGCTGCAGCACGATTGCGTTGCAGAGGCAGATCAGCGGGATGTTGACGTAAAAGTGATACGCAAAGATCAAGCGTGGCGACAAGATCCACGGCAGCCATTGCAGCAGATAGGTCACCACGATCAGACAGTACGCCTTGTTCCACTCGCGTATCGCCAGCACGCCGACGAAAAAGACCGCGAAGAGCCCGAACCAGAGGATCACGGGGTTCGGCATCGAGGTGATCTCGTAGATGCAGCACCCCTTGGGATCGTTGGTGTTGGCGCGGCGGTCCTGGTAGAAGTACGCGACCGGAACGTAGTCGATCGGCCATTCCCACCACTGCGACGAGTAGGGGTGTGTCGCGCGAAGGTTGTGATGATACTCGTACATCGTGTACTGCCGGTAGACGACGTCGTTGAGGCTGTGAATTTCTGCGGGATCGGGCGAATGGCGGGCAAGATCCGGGACCCAAGCCAGCATGTACACGGTCGCACTGACGAAGAGAATCGTCGCAAATGCGCCGTCGAGGCGGAAACCGCGCGGATTTCCCCAGAGCGTCGGCCGTCCGCTGAAAAAGAAACGCTGCAGCCAGACGAACGAAAGCACGACGAAGCTGACTCCGAAACCCATCACGCCGTACCACTTGCTGCTCACGAGCAGGCCCAGCGCGACCGTAAAGAAGATCAGCCAGCGCCGCGACGAGCGTCCGCTCTCGGTCGCCGTTGTGTCCGCGTCGCGAATCTGATCCTGCGCGTAGAGCACGCCGCCATCGGGCGTTTGGTAGCTGACGCTGCCGTCGCGGCGATACTCGATCTTCAGTGGATCGTCGTCGTAGACAAGCACGCCGCCCTTGGCTTCCGAGACCGCGCCGCGCGTGATCTTCCCGCGGGAGTCGATCGTGCCGCCGTCGGCGGCGAACAGATCCGTCGCACCGGCGGCGTCGCGCAGCGCGTACGATCCCTCGCCAAACGAAAGCTCGCGCCGTTTATCGCCGAAGTACGCCGGATAGAGGACGTAGCGCACGAGCAGATAGATTCCGCAGGCGGCGTAGAGGGTGACGATGACCGTCGACGCGGCGTCGAAGCCGAAGATGACGCGCCCGAGAAAGGCGAGGATCAGTCCGGCAGCCAGCGAGCCGCCGGCACCGGCAGCGAGCCCCCATCCCGGAACGTCGACGTTCTTGCGGTCGCCAACCTGCGAGCTGATCCAAAATCGGTAGAACGCATAGACCGCGAGAGTCGAAAAGAAGACGACGAAGCCTTCGGGTGTCGCGATGCGCGATTGCACGAAGTGCATCCCGTCAAAGCTGAGCAGAAGCGCGGTGACGGTGGCGAAGATCGTCGAGCCGGTCACGCGTTTCGCGAAGACGTAGAGCAGCATCACGACCAGCGCACCGAATACAACGTCGAGAAAACGCCAGCCGTAGGAGTTGTCGCCGTTGCCCAGGTGGCCGACGAGTGCGTTGAGCCCGTGCCACCCTCCTAACCCGTGCCCGTGCGGCATTCCGCCGAAGAGCGCCATCGAGAGCGTGATCAGCAGCTTGCTCAGCGGCGGATGCGTATTCTCATAGATCCGCAGGTTCTGCAGATACTCTTCGCCTGCGCGCGCGAAGTAAATTTCGTCGAAGACCTTGTCCGGCGGCCACCAATAGCCGACGAAAGAGAGCACGAAGTTTCCCACGCCCAGGGCCCCCGCGATCGCCCAATCCAGCGGCGCGCGCATCGTCGCCAACCCCGCTCGCGGATCGAACCAGTGATTCGCCCAGCCGACGGCCGCTTCAAGCGCCGGCGCTTTTGCGCCGGCGCCCTTCGGCTTCGCGGCGCTCACCGCTTCTGCCGATGTGCGGGTTTCCGCACCTCCTAAGAAGAGGTAGCCGAGCCAAAAGAATGTCGCAACCGTGACGAACGAGAGGATCGACGTGGCGGGCCCCCAGAGGTTCTGCTCGTTGGCCCCTGGGACGTTTGCGGTAACGGCGTGCAGGTACTGCAGGCTGTAAATGAGGTTGGCGAAGAGCACCAGCGAGAGCGCGATCGCACCCCACAGGTAGCGCCGCGCGAAGGGAATGCAGACGATCGTGAAGAGCACGCCGTCGAAGAGGTAGCGTTCGTGCATGCGCGTCGAGAGGACGAAGAAGGCGATGGTCGAGATCGCGCAGGCCTCGAGCAATGCCTGTGCGCTGCGGTCCTGAAGATAGCGCCAAACGATCAGGACGACGGCGGCAAGGAGCAGCAAAAGGCCCCACAGATACTGCGGCAGCCCCAGGATGCTTTGGCTGTCGGGTATCCACATCGTGCCGCGCAGCGCCCAGAGGTTGAACGCGTTGACGCTGTTATACGGATAGACGTTCGAGCCGTAGGCGTACCGCTCGAGAAGCCAGACAAACGCCGCGATCGGATTGCTCGGATGGAAGGGTTCGCTGACGAGCAGCGCGAGCAGCAACGCGGCGACGATGCCGGCGAGGGTGGCCGGGATTCGCTGGCGGCGCCGCTGCGGCGAGGCCAGCGCGAAGGCGATCATCAGCGGCAGCAATACGGCCGCCTGCGGCTTGATCAGCAGCGAATACCCGAAAGCGAGCCACGCTCCGACGATCCAGCCCATCTCCGCATTTCGTATCGCATTTGCGGAGCTTGCTTGTGGCGAAGTCGAGGGGTCTTCACTGCGCAGCAGCAGGTAGACCGCAAGCAGGGCAAGACCTCCCGAGATCGAGTCGACTTGGCCCCACGAGGCGGAGATGTAGATCGTCGCCGGATTGAAAAGATAGATCGCCGCGGCGGCCAACGCGAGGCTGGTCGCAGCGAAACGGCGCACGATGGCATAGATCATCACCCCGACCCACAGGTCGGCGAAGATCGCGGGCATCTTTACGAGCACCCGCATGACCGCGTAACCGGAGTCGTGTGCGGCGAAGAGCAGATGCCATATTCGCCCGACGAAGGCGAGTACGTAGAAGTAGCCCGGCGGATAATCGGCAAAGCCGATCGACGAATAGAAGCTCCCGAATCCGCGCTCGCTCAGTGCGAGCGCCCACGCGACGTAGGTATTGACGTCGGTCTTGAAGCCTTCGTTATCGACGAAGAGCAGCCGGACGAAGAATGCAACCAGGAGCAGCGCGGGAAGTGCCCAGACGGTCAGGTTCGAGCGAGCCGGCGCGCGGGTCATGCAGCGGCCAGACCGAGTGTGCCGGCTAAAAATTCACGCAGTTCGCCGTTGCGATGGCGTTCGATCACGCCCACGTGTTCGGCAGCCGTTTGCGTCGCGGCCTCGCGCGCGCCCAGCTCATCAAGGGCCTCGACGACCCGGCCGACCGCCGGCGCGTCGAGCGAGGATCCGCTCGCATATGCCTCGACCACGGCGGTACGCGCCGCGCACGGCGGCTGCGAGATCGCCCACACGACCGGGAACGTCCACTTACGCCGCGCGATGTCGCTGCCGGCCATTTTGCCGGTCTCGCCGAGCGTCGACCAGATGCCGGCGACGTCGTCGCGAATCTGAAAAGCCATCCCGTAGGCGCGGCCGACGTCGCCGTACCCGGCGATTGCCGCCGGATCGCAGCCCGCGGCGTAAGCCCCTAAGCGGCACGAGGCATCGAAGAGCTGCGCCGTCTTGCATTCGATCATTCGGTAGTACGCGGGAAGATCGACCGAGCGCTCCGATTCGAAGTGCAAATCGAGCGATTGACCTTCGCACATCACCGCGTGCGCCTCGTGCAGCAGCGCGAGCATCTCGAGGACTCGCCCGGCTTCGAGGTGCGCGGCGGCCTGTTCCAGACTCAGGAAGCTGAGCGCGCACATCGCGTCGCCGGCGTTGATCGCGGCGGCGATGCCGTACTGGCTCCAAAGGGTGGGGCGTCCGTGGCGGAGTTCGTCACGATCCTCGATGTCGTCGTGGACCAGAGAATAGTTGTGAAAGATTTCGACGGCCACGGCGGCGTCGAGCGCGTGTTCGAGCGGCGCCCCCTCGCAAGTCGCGACGCGCATCACCATTTGCGGCCGCAGGCGTTTGCCGCGCCGCGCCGGCCCGTATCTGCCGTAGCCGAAGTGGCGTAAAAGCATATCGGAGATCTCTTCCGATCCCCGATATCCGCCGATTCGCTCTTCGAGGGCGCTTTCGAAGCGCTCGCCAAAATCGACCGGATTACGCAGAAACGGCTAGCTCCTCCATCCGCGCTTCGACCTGATCGACCAGCCAGCCGGGCGTCGAGGCACCCGACATCAATCCGGCGACGTGCACGTTCGCAAACCAGTCAGGCTGCAGCTCGTCGGGGCCTTCGATGTGGTAAGCGCGCGCACCGTGCGATTCGGAGAGATCTGCGAGGTGCTTGGTGTTCGCCGACGTCTTTCCGCCCACGACGACCATCACTTCGACGTCTCTTGCCAAACGAAGCGCTTCGTTCTGCCGGTTATGCGTGTCCGTGCAAATCGTATTGACGGCACGCACTTCGTAGTATTTTGCCGAGAGCGCGCGCACGATCTCGGTGAACCCTTCCCCGGACCAGGTCGACTGCACGACGACCCCGACCTTGCTCGAGCGCGGAAGCTTTTCGACATCGCTCGGGCTCTGGATGCACCACGCACCGGGAACGTGGCTCAGCGTCCCCTTGACCTCGGGGTGATTCGGATCGCCGATGACGACGATCTTGTAGCCGTCGGCTTTGAGCTTCTCCGCCTGAACGTGAATCTTCGTTACCATGGGGCAGGTGGCGTCGATGATCTCGAGATTCTTGGCCTTGGCCTTCTCAAAGACATCGACCGGAAGACCATGTGCCCGGACGAAGAGCGCGCCCGCATCGACTTCATCGACGACGGCGGCGTTCTTCAGACCACGCGAGGCCAGCGATTCGACCATTTGCGGGTTGTGCACGACGTGTCCGAGCGTCGTAACGTCGCCGCGCGAGGCGATCGCCTCCTCCGCTTTCTTTACGGTGATGGCAACCCCGAAGCAAAAACCCTGGACGGATGCCTTACGAATTTCCACCAATACTCCCAGCCAACAGCTCGATCGCGCTCATAACCTCTCCCGTAAACTTCGCCAAATCCTCGCGCGTTGCTTTCCTGCCGGCCTCGAGGGCGAGCGGAGCGCCGAACGCAACCGTAATTTGCGCAAAACGCAGCGCCCGGTCGCTCCCGACGATGCACGCGGGCACGACTGGCGCCTTTCCCAGCGACGCCAAGAGTGCGACACCTGTCTGAGGCTGGACCTCGCCGCTGGGGTTCCGCGTGCCCTCCGGAAAGATCCCGACGGCCCCGCCGGCCTCCAGCACCGAGAGCGAGCGCCTGATCGCGGCGGTCGCACTGCCCCGGCGATCGACCGCGTAGGCCCCGAGCGCGCGTATTACCGTCCCGAGAACGGGGAGCGCGAAGAGCTCCTTCTTCGCCATATAGCTGATGCGTCGCGGGCAGAGGGAAGCCATCAGCGGCGGATCGAGATAGGAGAGGTGATTGCACGCGACGATCAGCGGCCCGCCGGGCGGAACGTTCTCCGTTCCAAAGACTCTCGCGCGCAAAAGGACCCGCGCCGCCGTGCGTACCGTGAACTTGGAAAAGTTGTAGAAATCCAAGCGCGAGATCAGGACGAAGCCGGGGAGAGCTTTGCGGCGATCGCGCAGATTTCGTCGACGACGTGCTGGGCGTCGATCTCGCTCGAATCGATGACGTACGCGTCCTTCGCCGCTACGAGTGGTGAAATCGCGCGCGTCCGGTCGAGACGGTCGCGCTCCTCCAGGTCCTTCGCGAGCCGGCGCACGTCGACGTCGACACCACCCTGCTCGAGCTGCAGCCGCCGGCGGGCGCTGCGAGCGGCGAGCGACGCCGTGAGATAGATCTTGACGGGTGCGTCCGGCAGAACGACCGTCCCGATATCGCGGCCGGCCATCACGACCGGGGCGTCCTGCGCGATACGGCGCTGCGTCCTCACCATCTCCGAGCGCACCGCAGCGTGCGCCGCAACGGCCGAGACGATCGCTGTTACTTTGCTGCTCGCGAGCGCGGGCTCGTCGAGTTCTTCCCCTCCCGCCGTGACGCGAAAGCCCAGCGGGGCCGACTCGTCGATCCGCACTTCGATCGGAGAGGCGTGCGCTAGACGGGCGAGCGCGGCGCCGTTGTCGACGTCGGTACCGGTATGCAGGGCCAGATAGGCCAACGCTCGATACATCGCGCCGGTATCGAGATAGAGCACGCCCAGTCGTCGAGCCGTCGCTCGCGCAACGGTCGTCTTACCCGAAGCCGCCGGCCCGTCGATGGCAATCTGCAAACCCGTCATTTTATTTCGCTCCCTCGATTCGCCCGGAGGTGACCGCCACCTCGCAGAACGGGACCCTTTGAGGAAGCTTGGCAAAAACTCGGTCGATCTATTTCTGTTCCGCCTGCGGCTTTGAATCGGCGCGCTGGCTTGGGCGGTGCCCGCAATGCGAAGCGTGGAACTCGTTCGACGAACGCGCTTTTACCGTCGCACGGGCGCCCAAGCGCGACGAACGGCCGCCCGCAGCGCAGCCGGCGGCGCCGTTGACGCTGGCCGAAATCGAATCGAGCGCGCTGGTGCGGCTGCAGATGGATATGCCGGAGTTCGACGCCGTTTTGGGCGGCGGAACCGTTCCCGGCAGCCTCACGCTCGTCGGCGGGCCGCCCGGTGCGGGCAAGTCGACGCTGCTTCTGCAGATCGCGGCGCGCCTATCGCGCAGCGGCGAAGTCGTCTACGTCTGCGGCGAGGAGTCGGCCGCGCAGGTCAAGCTGCGCGCAGATCGCACGCTGCGCAGCGAGGCTTTGCGCAACCTCCTCATTTATCCGGAGACGAATCTGCGCGCGGTACTCGATCACGTGCAGCGCAACGCGCCGCTCGCGCTGGTCGTCGACTCGATTCAAACGGTGTGGCTTCCCGAGAGCGAGGCCTACGCCGGCAGCGTCACCCAAATTCGTGACTGCACGCAAGCGCTAATGGAGTATTCGAAGCGCACCGGCTGCGCGACGTTCATCGTCGGGCACGTCACCAAGGACGGCGCGATCGCCGGCCCGCGCCTGCTCGAGCACCTCGTCGATACCGTGCTCTACTTCGAAGGCGAGACCAGCGGCGAGTACCGAATCCTGCGCGCGTACAAGAATCGTTTCGGCTCCGTCGACGAGATCTGCGTTTTCTCAATGCACGATTCGGGCCTGCGCGAAGTCGCCAATCCGTCGGAACTCTTCGCGGGAGCGAGAGCGCAGCGTCCCAGCGGTTCGTGCGTCGTCGCCTCGATCGTCGGCTCCCGCCCAGTACTCGTCGAGGTCCAGGCGCTCGTCGGCGAGAGCAGTTACGGCACCGCGCGGCGGCTCGCGAACAATCTCGACCAGCAGCGCCTCGCGATGATCCTCGCCGTTTTGGAGCGGCGAGCCGGTTTTTCGCTGGGAACGCACGACGTCTACGCATCGGTCGCCGGCGGGTTGCGCATCGCCGAACCGGCGGCCGATCTCGGAATCGCGCTGGCTATCGCCTCGTCGTTCCGCAACGTGGCGATTCCGGCGGCGGTTGCGGCCTTCGGGGAACTTGGCCTCTCGGGAGAGGTACGCGCGGTCGGCGCGTCCGACCGGCGTGAAGCCGAGGCACGCAAGCTCGGGTACACGCAGATTATCTCGCCCGCGAATGCGCCCGACGTAATCGCCGCAATCCAACAAGCACTTGGGTAATGTTTGAGATCGTTCCGAATCTTTCCGAGGGGCGTAACGCGGAAACGATCGCGGCCGCCGTATCCGCCGTCGAAATGGCGGGCGCGCGCGTGCTCAACTGGAGCAGCGACGAGCTGCATCATCGCAGCGTCCTGACGATCGTCGGTGACGCAGCCGAGGTGCTCGACGCCGCCGTCGCCTTGGCCGGCGTCGCGCTCGAGCGCATAGATCTTCGCGAGCACAGCGGCCTTCATCCCCGGATCGGGGCGCTCGACGTGCTCCCGTTCGTTCCGCTCGCCGGAGCAACCATCGAAGACGCCGCCGCTCTCGCTCATCGAGCGGGCGCCCGAATCTGGGAGCGTTTCGGGGTGCCTTCCTTCTATTACGGCGCCGCGGCCCGCCGCCCGGAACGCCGCCCGTTGCCGGCTATCCGCAGTAACGCGGGATGGGCGCCCGACGAAGGGGATTCGGGCCGTCACATCAGCGCCGGCGCGATCGCCATCGGTGCGCGCGAGATTCTGATCGCGTTCAACATCGAGCTCGCCACCGCCGAACTCCCAGTCGCCAGGGCGATCGCGCGGGCAATCCGCGAACGCGACGGAGGGCTGCGCTCCTTGCGGGCCATCGCCTTACCCCGCGGAAACGACCGCGTGCAGGTTTCTCTCAACGTCACGGACTATGCTGCAACGCCGCTTTACCGCGTAGTAGAATTGGTGCGCGAGCTCGCCGCCGGCCGTGGGGTCGAGCTGCTGGGCTGCGAGCTTATCGGATGCTTGCCGATCGCGGCGGTCGAATCGGCCGCAGCATACTATTTGGGAGTCTCAAAACTTTGATCAGGGGTAGAACGGCACAATTCGGAATTGCACTCTGCGCGATCGTGCTCTGCACGGTGCAAGCGGCGATCGGCCAAACCGGCCCCGGCGATGCTGGTATTTACGCGACTACGCTGCGCAACGGGCTGAAGGTCGTCGTCGTCGAGGACCACCAGACACCGGTCATCCATACCGGGGTCTGGTACGGCTTCGGATCGCTGCAGGAGACGACCGGGAAGACGGGTCTCGCCCACGCGCTCGAACACATGAGTTTTCGCGGGACGCCGCAGATCTCGGCGGGTGGACTCGACGACATCGTAGCGCGTCTCGGTGCGCAGATGAACGGCTCGACGAACTACGACTACACGCAGTTTTACTTCGAGATGCCGTCGGACAAGATCGACGTCGCGCTGGCGATCGACGCAAATCGAATGCAGCATCTGTCGCTGCGCCCCTCCGACTGGGCGATCGAACGATTGGCGGTGCTCAACGAGATTGACGGCGACGCGAGTTCGCCGTTCTTCAACCTTCTGGCCCGCGTCCGCGCCGCGGCCTTCCCCGGTCAGCCGGCCGGACGTACACCGCTGGGCAGTCGCGAGGACGTCGCGCGAGCCACCGTCGCGGACATTGCCCGCTACTACCACGAATGGTATGCGCCGAACAACGCGACGCTGGTGATCGCCGGCGACGTGGACCATTCCGCGGCCTTTGCCAAGGCCCAGCGCTTCTTCGGCACAATCCCGTCGAAGAAGCTTCCAGCGTGGGCCGAAAAAGATCCCGTTCCGGCTTCGCCGACCAAGGTTGAAGCCGAGTTTCCGTTCCCGTTCGAGGTCGTCGATTTCGCGTACGCCATCCCCGGCGACACCGAGCACGGCGAGGCGGCGGTCAGCACGCTCTCGACCCTGCTGGAGAATCAGCGCTCGCCCTTCTATCGCGCGCTCGTCGAAAGCAACATCGCGCTGGGCATCGAGGCCAACGCCGATACGCAGCTCAAAGGCGGCCTGCTCCACGTTTTCGTCATCTTGAATCCCGGGCACAATGCGCGCGAGGCGCAAGCGGCCTTCCAAGCGACGATCGATTCGATTCTGAGCAACGGTTACGACCCCGATCTCGTTCTCGCCGCCAAACGGATGACGATCGCCGAACGGCTCTTTGATACCGACTCGATCGACGGGATCGGCGACCTCGCCGGCTACACCTACGGCATCGTACACGAGCGGGTCTCCGACGAGGACCGGCGGCTCGATGCGCTCACCGGCGCCGATCTCGTTGCCGCGACGCGGACCTACATGCATCAGCCGACGGTCATCGGCCACTTGAGCCCGAACGCGAGTCCGCCGCGCGGGAGCTCGCAGAAGAGCAGCGCCGAAGCGAGCGACGACTTTTCCAAACGCATTCCGAACGGCCCGATCGTCGAGCCGAGCTGGATCGCGAAATCGGTCGCGGCGCCGACCACCGCGCGCAGCAAACTCGCGCCCGTCGAGTTCACGCTCTCCAATGGATTGCACGTCATCGTCCAACGCAAGACCGATCGCCCGACGGTCGTGATCAAAGGCAGCATCGCCAGCTCGCCGGCATTCGCACCGGCGGGTAAAGAGGGCATCATCCGGCTCGCCTCCTCGGCGGCAGATTACGGCAGCACGAACTATCCCTTCGCGCAGCGCCGTAAAGCCACCGACGAAATGGGCGTATTCATGACGACCGGTCAGGATTTCTCCGCTCAAGCCGAGGTCCGCGACTTCGACCGCGTCGTCGCCATTTTGGCCGACGGCGAAGCGCATCCGAGCTTCGAGGATCCGTGGCTGAGCATCGAAAGATCGCAGCTCGCCAATAGCCTGCAATCGGAAGGGCGGATCTCGGGCGTGATGATCGACCGCGCCTACGACCGGCTGCTGCTGGCCGATACGGATCCCAGCCTCCGTCAGCCGACGGCGCAGAGCGTCGGAGGGATCACTCGCGCGGATCTGCTCAGCTATGCCGCCGAATACTGGCGTCCCGATCTGACGACGATCGCCGTGGTCGGCGACGTTTCGCCCGAACAGGTTCGAACGGCGCTCGAGGCAAGCTTCGGCACGTGGAGCGCGAGCGGCGCGAAGCCCGATCCGCACCTAATGGCGATGCCGCCGGCTTCGAGCGGCCACGACTATATCGGCACCGCCGCCAATCAGGTCTACATTCGTCTTGGTCAGCCGGCGATGTCGCGTTCGAGCACGGACTACAATACGTTCGCAGTGCTCAACCAGATCCTCGGCGCAGGCGGAGCCTTCGAATCGCGTCTATGGCAGGAGCTGCGGCAGAAGCGCGGCCTCGTTTACAGCGTCGATAGCACGCTGGACGCCGATGCCGATCGCGGCGATCTGCGCGTCGAGCTCAACGCGTCGCCGCAGCGAGTCGTCGCCGCCGTGACGCTAGTGCGTGAAGAGCTCAAACGCCTGCAGGACGTCCCGGTTACGCAGACGGAGCTGCAGGAGGCCAAGGTACGCCTCGTCAGCAACGCGCTGCTCGAGGAAGCCTCGTCGTCCGGCCAGGCAAAACAGATCCTCGACATCGCCGTGAACCGCTTGCCGCTCGACTATTACAGCACGCTGAACGAGCGCTACGAACGCATTACCGCAGCCGACGTGCAGCGGGTCGCGCGCGCCTACCTGCATCCCGACCGGCTCGTTGAGGTCTACTCCGGGCCGTCGGGCCCGTGGGCCATGCGTACGCTATGATCGAGACGATCGACCCGGCGACGGGCGAGGTGCTCGAACGTATCGAGGCGATGGGCCCGGAGCGGGTCGAAGCGAAGCTCGCTGCAGCGGCGCGAGCCTTCGAAGGCTGGCGCGCGACGTCGTTCGACGTTCGCGCCGATCTGCTGCAGGGCGTCGCGGCCCGCTTTCGCGACGAACGCGAACGACTCGCCGCGACGGCGGTGCGCGAGATGGGCAAGCCGCTCGTTCAAGCGCGCGCCGAAGTCGACAAATGCGCGTGGGCACTCGACTACTTCGCCGAGCACGGCGAAGCGATGCTCGCCCCGCAGCCGGCGGAGTCGACCGGTACGCGAAGCTACGTCGCGTTTCGCCCGCTGGGCGCGCTGCTCGCGATCATGCCGTGGAACTTTCCGTTCTGGCAGGTGATTCGTGCGGCGGCGCCGGCGATGATGGCCGGCAACGTTTTGCTGCTCAAGCACGCGACCAGCACGACGCGCTGCGCTTTAGAGATCGAGCGCGTCTTCGTCGAGGCGGGCGCAGCCGAGGGCTGCTTCGGAACGCTGCTCGTCCCGGGAAAGGAGGTCGGTAAGATCGTCGCAGACCGGCGCGTCGCCGCGGTTACCTTGACCGGAAGCGAAGGCGCAGGCACCTCGGTAGCGCGCGCCGCGGGCGAAGCGCTGAAAAAGTGCGTGCTCGAGCTGGGCGGCTCCGATGCATTCGTCGTGCTCGCCGATGCAGATCTCGAGGCGGCCGCTGCAAAAGCGGTGACCGCGCGCTTTCAAAATAACGGCGAGAGCTGCATCGCCGCGAAGCGCTTCATCGTCGAAGATCGAGTCTACGACGAGTTTCTCTCACGTTTCGCGGAAAAGGCCGCAGCGCAGGTCGTCGGCGATCCGATGGACGAGCGCACCCAGCTTGGCCCCTGCGCGCGTGAGGATCTTCGCCAAACGATTCACGAGCAAGTCTTCGGTACGGTCTCCGCGGGCGGCCAACTGGTTACCGGCGGCAAGTTTGTTGAGCGGCGCG
>DASXFZ010000016.1 GCA_036489315.1 Candidatus Cybelea sp. | reverse complement strand
TCCAGTTGTTCTCGCTCGTCGCGCGTAAGATTGAGGTCTCGCTTGGGTCGGCCACGAACGGTTTGCCTGGATTTCCTCACTTATCCAGTATACCAAAAGTCTCGTGTTATTGCAATGAACTTATAACTCACAACACTAGGTTCCGACGACGATCCAGCCGGCGATCACGTACTGCGCGCCGGTGCTCGTGATCGTGAGCGTGCCGTTGCCGCGTACGTTTATTCGGAAACCGGCGAGTTCGACGTTGCCCTTGGTGATGACGCCGGCGACTTCGGGCTGACGAGCCGGGGTCGTCGCGACGTCGAGACTCTCGCCGTCGGAGAACGTCGCGTTGCTGGTAGTGAGATTCCACAGCGTGCCGTAGCGATACGTCACGGAGAGCGGAATCGAAAACGTGTTGGTGGAGGTCGCGCCGTTGATCGAGTAGGTGGGCGCCATCATCGGGCAGACGGCGTCGCCCGAGCGCACGATTGAGAGCCCGCCGACGGGAGCCTGTACGCTCTTGCCGCTCGCGTTCGCCGACCAGGTAGCAAAGCGCAGGCCGTCGGTCATCCGCGTGCCGCCGGAGAACGTGCCGCTCTGCCAGCCGAAGGTCGAGTCGAGCGACGGGATGCCCTTGGCGGTGTAACCGGCGGAGCTCTGACAATAGGCGCTGACGTTGCCGAAGCTGGGCCGCATCACGAGTGCCGCAACCGAGAACACGCGTTTGGCGCCGGGCGTAACGCGGGTCGAGGTGCGGGCGAAATCCGTCTTGGTCGCAGCGCCGAAGCTGGTGAGGAATTGCTCGTCTTCGTTGATCTCGCGGACGACCGATCCGAAGGCGTCCGTGACACCGATCGCCGCCTTCGCGTTCTCGGTGGCCGAGCTGCGGTGGGCGACCAGGGAGTCAGCGGCGTCGCTAACCGTCTGCACGCTGTCGCCGCTGCGGGGCAGCGAAACGCCGGACTGCCCGAAGCCGCCGCAGCGGGTCAGGAGCAGTCCGAGTAGGGCGGTGAGCGCGAGAGCCGGCAGGCGACTCATCTTCGTGCAGACTCCAAAAAAACGACAAGCGAGTTTGCTATGGCTTCCATGGTAAGGGTACCCCATCGGGCGGCACATGAGAAGACCATGAGGACGGCTACCGGAAGCTACTTAGGTTACCTTAGGAGGTTTCACCCTTGCCGAGGAGCGCCTCGTTCGGGTATCGTACCCAGGTTCGCTGACGAATTTTGCGAGCTCTTTGGGTAGGTGGCCGAGTGGTTAATGGCACCAGACTGTAAATCTGGCGCGCGAAAGCGCTACGCTGGTTCGAATCCAGCCCTGCCCAGATCGCGGGCGTTGCATAGTGGTAATGCCCTTGCCTTCCAAGCAAGAGTCGCGGGTTCGATTCCCGCCGCCCGCTCCAGCCTTTTCCGGCCTACCGTTAACGTCTAACCTCTCCAAAAGGGAGGGGGCGCTGCCCCTCGAACCGGCCTAGCCGAAACCCGGCGCGCCTTCCAAAAAGAGGGCCGGGCCCTCTTATATGACTTAGGAGAGGTCGACGACATGCGAACTTCGTTAGCTACCGCCGGCAGCGCCGTTCTCGCTGCAGTGCTGCTCTACGGCTGTTCAAACGGTCCTGCGAGCCCACAGACTGCGCCCGCCGCGGGCTCGTTCGCGCCCGCTGCGCTCGCGCCCGCGCACGCCGGCAGGCGGCCACACTACCTGCATCCGAACGCGCGCATCGGTCCGATCAGCGCGATGCGTCTGCTCGAGTTCCAGGCCGCTGGTAAACTGCCGGCACCGGCTCCGGTCGCAACCATGCGTCAAATCCTTGCCGAGCTGCGCGCGCATCCGCACCGTCCCAACCTGCATCACCTGTCGCACAGCACCTCCGGCGTTGCAATTTGGGCTTTGAATGGGAATTCCAGCTATCTCATCGGAGAGAATCGGCGCGCGAAAAAGACCGAGACGGCGATCGATCTGCAAGCCGATAACTGCGTCGATCCGCAGAGCGTGCACGTCGACCACACGAAGAACGTCTGGATCGGATGCGAGTACGATAGCGATTATTCCAACGGCAACGTTCTCGAATATAATTCGGGCGGCACGCTGCAAGGAACGTACACGCCGAGTTGTCCGAGCCCGATCTCCAGCTGCACCTACTGGTATTCGTACGCCTACGACGCGGGGACCGACGGCAAGACTGTCTACGCCGCGATTCCCTTCTCGGAGGAGCAGATCTGCAATCCGAGTTGTAATTATGTCTACGGTTCGGGTTTCGAGTATTGGCCGGCCGGAAACGCCTCGGCAACGCCGGCATACATCAACGTCGGCGAGGCATGCTCGCCCGTCTGCGACACTGGCTACATGGATCTCGATAGCTCGGGCAACATCTGGTTCAGCTATTACGGGTGCACGAGCTCCTGCGGCGGCGGCCTCGCCGAAATTACCAATCCGACGACGAATGCAAAGTTTGTTTCGATACTCAATCCGTTGACCTTCCAGTGTCCGGGAGGCGTCTACGTCAGCAACGGCGGCAAAACCCTGAACTACGTCGACGAATGCGCGCGAACGATCTCGCAGTATGCCATGCCGGTCACTTCGAGCAGCGAGCCGGTTAAAACGCTCGGCCCGACACCGGTCAACGTCTTCGGTGCCGGCCAGCCAATCGGCCTCGGTTTCAATGCAACCGACAAGGCGGTCGTGGCGGGCGACTCCATGGGTTGGCTCGATATCGGCACGACCGCGAATAACAAGTGGAAGGCCGTCCCGAGCATAAATCTCGGCGATTACGTACCGGGCGCCGCGTACTCGCCGTCGGACAAGTAATCACGTAAACGATCGTCTTCCGATTACCCAAATTTCGCTGTATGTAAATGTTCGGTAATATGGCGGTTATGCCACCCAGGTGACATGCTTCACCTAGACGATACCGCCCATGAAGCGCAACACGAAGGCCGTCGGCGATTTCTCGGAAGCAGTCGTCCTTGCCGAACTAATTCAGGCAGGCTACAAGGTTTCACTCCCGTTTGGCGAGGACCAGCGCTACGATCTTATCCTCGACAACAAGGGGGTGCTTTCGCGCGTTCAGGTCAAAACGGGCAGGCTGCGGAACGGTGCGATCCTATTCAACTGCTATAGCGTTCACGCCGACCGCGAAGAGCGCCTGAGAACATATCGCGGCGCAGTCGCGTTCTTTGGCGTGTACTGCCCCGGAATCGCAGGGGCCTACCTCATCCCCGTCGAGGAAGTGCCAAGCACTTGTAATGCCTCGATTCGCTTCACACCTTCGAAGAACGGGCAGTACTCGCGCGTGAAATGGACGCGTCGCTACCTGATTTCCAACAAGAGTGCATCAGGCTTACAATCGCCAGATTCGCGGGATGCGCAGGGCATCTGACTACGCCGTAAACCTGCCGCGGGTAGGACAGGAAACAACGGACGGAGTAAGGCCTAGGGCCGGCGAGCCGTCGTAGCTTAGTGGTAAAGCACGCCCTTGGTAAGGGCGAGAGCATGGGTTCAATCCCCATCGACGGCTCCATCTTATTTGCGCTCCGTGGCCTCGTTGATAAAGGCGTCGGCTGCGTCGCTCCACGGCCGTTTGAAATCGGCCGGCCAGTGCGTCTCATCCGACCAAAGCCTATTCAAGCCGCTTGCGATTTCGGCGTTCCCCTGCGTAAAGGAGGCGATCAAATCGTGCCAGCGGTTTGCGAGCGCGCAAGCCTGTTCGCTGGACGGATCGATGCCATGGGTAACAGCCGCTTCGACGTCGGCAATCAACGCCGTCCAGTCGCGCTGTCCTTGCTCGATCGCATCGGGCGGCATGCTGCGCCGCCGCTCCTCGATTCTCTCGCGCGCTTCTTCCGAGTAATATTCTTGCGTCCACTTAAAGTCGTTCTGCATTTTGAAAACCTCCATGACGGTGCGGAGAATCTCCCAGCGATCGGCAGACGAATCCGCGGCCAGCGCATTCTGCGCCCGCTCGACAACGTCGAGCGCAGCGTCGAGCCGGCATCTCTGACGCGCGATGACGTTGCGCTGCATGCGCAGTGCGTCTGCGAGCGGCGGGGAAGCTTCTCCGAGAAGCTGCTTGATTTGCTCCAAGCTCAATCCGACGAATCGCAACGCCAGGATGTGCTCGAGCCGCTCGAGTTCGGCGTCGCCGTAGAGCCGGTAACCCGACTCGGTAACGGCGGCCGGCTCGAGCAAACCAAGCCGATCGTAGAGGTGCAGCGTCCGAACGCTGACCCCGGCGTCGTTTGCGAAAGCTTTAATCCGGCGCAGCGCGCCGTCTCGCGTTTCCATCGTCGTTTCGGAGCCTAGACCCTAACGCAACGTCGGAGTCAAGGGCGACCAGATCTCAGGCTTTTGCCCGCTTGGCCGAGAGGGCGGAGGAGCACCCGTTTTTGCAGCATTTTCTAACCCCGCAGCCGGCGATTACGGGTTATAATATACACAGTTATGCTTAAGCTGTTCTCACACATCCTACTCGGCGCCGCGCTGGCCGCGCCGCTCTGTCTTACTTTTCCCGCAGCGGCAGGCGCGCAGGAACGCGCTCCGAGCTACGGGACCCCGGTTGCAAACCAGCAATCGATTAGAGGAACCCTGACCGGATTCGACGGCAGCTACGTCGTCTATCTGCACGACGACCGCGGTTACAGCGATCACGTCACGATGCACCAGGGGACGGTCATCAATCCAACCGGCCAGAAGCTGACCGAAGGCATGCGCGTGACCATCTACGGCTATGCCAATGGCTCGACGTTTGACGCCTATCGCATCGACGTCGCTGGTTCGTCCTACTACGGCGATAACGGCGGCGGCTACACCGCCAACGGCTACGGCGATGGCGGCTACGGCGGGTACGGCTACGGCGGCGGGTACGGCTACGGCTACGGCGGCTATCCCGTGGGCATTAGCCTCGGCTTCGGCTGGGGTTGGCCCGGTCCGTGGGGCTTCGGCTACGGATACCCATACGGCGGGTACTACGGCGGCGGATACTATCCGTACGGCGGCTACTACGGCGGATACCCGTATCGCTACGGCTGCTGCCGCTATCCCTACGGGGGCGGACGCCCGCCGGTGCGCACCGGAACCATCCACGGCAATCCCGGAGGCGGCGGCGGCGTACGCGGCGGTATGCCGCAGGGCGGCGGCGGGCGCGGCGGCATCAGCGGTGGCGGAGGTCACGCTCCGGTAAGCAGGGGCGGCGGCCGGCCGCCGCACTAACCGGGCGATCTCGGCCTCTAGCTACCAGAGCGCGCCGTCCGAGACGAGGATATAGAGTATCGGTCCCAGACCCCAGACGATGCTGACGATAAACCAGATGACCTTCTGAAAACCCGTCAGATCGCCGCGGCCGAGCAGGTTGATCCACATGAGGATCATCGCGATCGGGTGTAAGAGAATCGACAACAATATCTCGAAGAGCAGCTTCATGAGCTGCTCTTCGCGCTTGCATCGCTTTAGCGCCTTCGCGCGTTATACGTCTCGAAGAGGAAATAAGCGATGAAACATGACGTAGTCCCCGAGATTCAAAAGAGCGAGCAGGAATGGCGCGCACAGCTCGGGCCCGACCGCTACCATATCCTGCGCGAAGCCGGAACCGAGGCACCGTTTAGCGGTCCGCTGCTTCACGTCAACGACGACGGCACGTATACGTGCGGGGCCTGCGGTCTGCCGCTCTTCGCGGCCGATTCGAAGTTCGATTCGCACTGCGGCTGGCCGAGCTTCACCAGCCCTCAAGAACAGGAGAACGTCCGCCTCCTCGACGACTCCAGCCACGGCATGCAGCGCATCGAGGTACGCTGCAAACGCTGCGATTCACACCTCGGCCACGTCTTCGACGATGGCCCCGGCCCGGAAGGAACCCGCTATTGCATCAACTCGCATTCGCTCGACTTTCGGCCCTCGCCCTCTTCGTAAGCCTCGCGCTGCCGTTCGCGCTGCTGCGCGTCTCGGCGGCCCAGAACGTCGTATCGGTACTCTACGCCGGCTCACTCGTCACGCCGATGGAAGGGCCGGTGAAGGCGGCGCTGCTCGACAAGGGCATCGCCTTCGAAGGCCAACCCGGCGGGAGCAAAGAGCTGGCGAATCTCATTGCGTCGGGTGTTCGCACCCCCGACGTCTTTATTAGCGTCAATCCGCCGCTGGTGAAGAATCTCGGCGATAAAGTCGCCTCGGCGACGACCTTTGCGGGAACGAGCCTTGGCGTTGCATGGGCGCCGAACTCGAAATACGCCGCCGTCTTCGAACGCGCCGCCAAAGGCGAGATGCCGCTGGAGGATGCGCTCGAAACGCTGGACCTGCGCATCGGGCGCACCGATCCGAAGCTCGATCCCAAAGGTGCGTACACGATCACCGGCGTGAAGATGTGGCTGGGCGACGAACAGGAGCAGCATCTGCTGGGGCCGGAGGAAAATCCCGCGCAGATCTTTCCCGAAGAGGATCTCTTGGCGCGCGTCGACACCGGCCAGGTCGACATCGGATTCTTCTATCGCACCGAAGCAATCGCACGCAAATATCCTTTCATCCCGCTTCCCGGCAACGCCGCGCTCACCGATCGCATTACTTACACGCTAGCGATCATGAAGGCCGCGCCGCATCCGCAAACCGCCAAAACCTTCGCCGATTTTATTCTCACCGGCGCCGGCCGCGATATCCTGACGCGCGCGGGTTTGACCTTCCTCAAGTGAATAAGGCGCAGTTTCCCAGTGAACAAACCGCCGATGGCAGCTTCAAGCGTCAAGAAGATGCCTTTCGCGACTGGGTGAAGGCCGACGGCAGCTCCGGTTACCCGGCGCAAGCCGGCCGCTATCATCTCTACGTTTCGTTGGCGTGTCCGTGGGCGTGCCGCACCGTTATCGTTCGGAAGCTCAAAGGACTCGAAGACGCAATCGGCATGACGATCGTCGATCCGATTCGCGACGAACGCGGCTGGCGTTTTACCGCGCAGCCAGACCCGGTCAACGGCTGGGCTTTTCTGAGCGAAGCCTACACGGCCACCGATCCCGGCTATGACTCCCGCGTGACGGTGCCGGTGCTCTGGGATAAAGAGCGCGGCCGCATCGTGAGCAACTCCGATGACGACATCATGCGGATGTTCGAAACGCAGTTCGACGCCGTTGCGGCCAAGCCGGAACTCGATCTCTATCCGAGCGATCTGCGCCCGCAAATCGACGAGCTCAACGACTTCATCTACGAAACGTTCAATAACGGTGTCTACCGGGCCGGCTTTGCAACGTCACAAGCTGCCTACGAAAGCGCCGCCTACGAAGTCTTCACGACGATCGACGCGATGGAGGAGCGCCTGGCTTACCAGCGCTATCTGCTCGGTGCGCGGCCGGTCGAAACCGATTGGCGTTTCTTCGTGACGCTTGTGCGCTTCGATCCGGTCTACTACAGCCACTTCAAGTGTAATCTCCGGCGAGTCGTTGACTACCCGAATCTCTACGGCTACCTGCGCGACCTCTACCAGATCGACGGCGTCGCCGAGACCGTGGACTTCGATCAGATCAAGCGCCACTATTACATCACGCAAGACGAAATCAACCCAACGGGGATCGTGCCGATCGGCCCGATAATGGATCTCGGCGAGCCCCACGACCGGAACCATCTGAACTAAATCCCTGGCCGGTCCGCTTGCGTGACCGCTTCGGCACGCTTCAGGTATTATGAAGCCAAATGATCGCAAGCGTTCTTCGCTGGTCGCTTCATGTTGGGATCGCTTGTTTGGTCCTTTGCGCTCTATTTTTGGTGTACATCTTCGCAGTCAGCATCTTCTATTCGGGCCCTGAACCGCACATCTCAGGCCCCGAACCGGTAACTCGCAGCCGCTAGATAATAGCGAGCGCTTCTTCCCGAACTTCAAAGACCACTAGCGCCTCAGGCGGGCCCTTGACATCGAACATATGTTCGATTAGCATGAATCTCCCATGGTGGCATTAGCAGTACGGGATGAAGGCAAAATCGCGGCTTTCGCAGCCCTCAAAGCCGAGCTGAGCGCCAAGGTGGGGCCCGCTTCCCTTGCAGTCGAGGGAGCCGTTCCAACCGCCATCCCGGAACTGGACCGGCTGCTAACGGGAGGCTTTCCTCCGGGTGCGGTCGCGACGCTCGAGGGGACGACCGGGCGCTGGAGCGTGGCAGCTGGGCTCGTCGCCGAGTTGACGCGCCGCAGCTTAGTAGCGATCCTCGACGATGGAACGCTCTATCCGCCGAGCCTGGCCGAGGCGGGAGCACGCCTCGAGCACGTCCTGGTCGTCCCCGCGAGGAAGGCGCTCGAGGTCGCCCGCGCGGTCGACATCTTGCTGCGCTCGCGAATCTGCCGGCTGGTGCTCATGCCGGCGATCGCGCTGCGTGACGCGATTTGGTCGCGCTTGGCGATGCTCGCGCATCGCAGCGGGGTGCTCTTGGTCGTGATGGCCGCGCGCGCCGGTGCCGCTTTGAGCGCCGTTGCAGAGCTGCGGCTGCACTGCGCGTTCGAGCGTGCGGTCGTTCACGGCAAACGTGGGCTCTGGGGTTGCTTCGCCGGTTTCGATTTCTGCATCGACCTGCGCAAGCACAAACACCTTCCTTCGGCGCTGCTCGGGACGGCAAGGCTCCGTGCTGCTCTGCGTTGACCTTCCCGGCGACCTGCCCGAACCGGCGCAGTGGGAGGAGCTGCTCGATGCGCTCGATGCCGTCTCGCCGCTGATCGACGACGTTCGCAGCGGCCTCGCATATCTCGACATGCACGGCAGTCCCGGCGGAGCGTCCGCCTGGATCACGCAAACGCGCACGCTGCTCTCGGCGTACGGATGCCTGCCGCGTCTCGGCGTTGGACGCAATAAAATAGCCGCGCGCGCGGCGGCGTACGTTGGCGACGGCTGCATCTGGCGGCCCGGTTCGGAGGCCCGGTTACTCGCCGAGCTGCCGTTGGCGCTGCTTGATATCGAACCGGAGATCGTCGAACGGTTGACGCTGCTCGGAATCGAACGCCTCGGCGATCTCGCCGCGCTGCCGCACGGACCCTTCGTACGGCGATTCGGCTCGGCGGCCGCGCGCTGGCACGAGCTCGCGCGCGGCATCGATCGCCGGCCCTTCCTGCCGCGGAGCCGAGCCGTCGCGATCGAGGCAGCGCTCTTCGGTGAAGGTCGCGCCGTCGACGAAGTGCAGGTTTTCTTCGCGTTGCGCATGCTGTTGACGCGTGTCTGCGGCGATCTAGAACGCTGCGGAAAGCGCGCCGGTGCGCTGTACCTGGCGCTCGAGCTCGAGGACGCCGGCACCGCCGCGTTCGACGTTCCGCTCGCCATGCCGACGGCAGACGAACGAACGATGTTCGAGATGATGCGCGCCAAGCTCGAAGGCGTGACCTTCGAAGCGGCCATCGTCGGTCTGCGCGTGCAGGCGCGTATCCTTGAAGAAGGAGGAGAAGCGCAGGCGCTCCTACGCGCCGTCGACTTCGATCCTGCACGAGTCGCCGTAACGATCGCGCGGCTCGAAGCGATCCTCGGCGAGAGCGTTTCGCGCGCGACGACGCGGCAAGCCCATCTGCTCGAAGAGCGTTTTACCTACGAACCGTTCGCGCTCGACAAGCCGAAGATGACGGCCGCTCATTCCGAAAGCGATCCCTGCCGCTCCGAGGGCACGCGTAAGGTCGTTCCTCAACTGCGCTTGCTTGAAGTTCGGGAGATTCCCGTCGAGTTACGCGCCGGGGAGCCTGCGATCGTCGACCGCCAAACGGTAACGCAATGCAGCGGCCCGTGGCGCATCCAAGAGCGCCCGTTCACTCCTGCGCCGGTCGCACGCGACGAATACGACGTCGTCCTCGCCGACGGAACCTTCGCCCGCATCTACCATCAAGGTGCGCAATGGTACCTCAGAGGTGTATATGAGTGAGCTACTTCGCATTCTCCGAGAGCGCGCGACCCAATGGGTTCGGGGACGCTCGCTTTTCCGCATCCGGCGGAAAAGCTGCTCGCCTC
>DASXFZ010000015.1 GCA_036489315.1 Candidatus Cybelea sp. | reverse complement strand
CGGAAGGTTTCAGCTCGTTTGAGACCACGCGTCGCGCGTGATTAGTGAGCGATTGCGAGGATTTTACGTGCACGTTACGCGTTTGTCAAGCATCGAGTTGTCGTGCTGGTTGAATCGATGCGCGGCACGTGCGCTGCCGTCGTGTTGTTGATCGGACAACGGTCTGTTGATGTAAACGGCGTTCGCCAACGCATACGTCGCCGGCCCGGTGGGACCGCGCCGGCCACCTCCTCGGCAATAGGACAAGCCGCATTGCCGCCCGCGCTCGATGCTGCCAGCAGAGCAAAGCCGCAGAGCGGCAGTCTGAGCGACATTCAACACATCGTCGTGATCTATCAGGAGAACTGGTCCTTCGACGCGCTGTACGGGACGTTTCCCGGCGCCAACGGCGTTGGGCCAAATACGGACGTTCCGCAATATGCGTGGAACGGGCCGCAGCTGACGTTCGCGCCGCAGCCGCTCAACTATGCGGGCAATCCCGATAAGCGATTCCCCATCCAGCTGCCGCTGCAGACCTATCTTGCGTCCAAGTACGTGCCGTATTTCGACCGGACCAGCGACCTGGTGCATCAGTTCTACCACGAACAAAACCAGATCGACGGCGGCAAGATGGACAAGTTCGTCGATTACAGCGACAACGGCGGACTGGTTCTCAGCCAGTACAGCGATAGCCGGCTGCCCGAGGCAGAGCTGGCGCGCCGCTACACGCTGGCCGACAACTTCTTCCATAGCGCCTTCGGCGGATCGTTCCTCAACCACCAATACCTGATCTGCGCATGCGCCCCGGCCTGGAAGAACGCGCCTGCGAACTACATTTCCCACCCCAGCAAAAATCCGGCGAAGCTCGTCGACAATCACGTAACGCCTTCCGGGCACGTGGTCAACACGTCGTACTCGGTGTACTCGCCGCATCCGTCGGGCATTGCGCATCGGGATCTCGTGCCGCCGCTAACCGAAACGACGATCGGCGACCGGCTCAACGCGGCACGCGTCAGCTGGAAGTGGTACTCCGGCGGCTGGAACGATGCGCTGGCTGGGAACCCGAATCCGTTGTTTCAGTTCCACCACCAGCCGTTCGCGTACTACAAGAACTACGGCGATGGGACGCTGCTTCGCCAAGAGCACTTGGTCGATCAGTCCGTGTTGAACCGCGACCTGACGCGCGGCTCGCTGCCGTCGGTCGTCTTCATCAAACAGATCGGCGCGGACAACGAGCATCCAGGCTACTCGGCGCTGCTTCGCGGCCAGACGAAAACGATGGAGATCGTTAACGCGATTGCGGCGACGCCGTACTGGAAGAATACGGTCATCATCATTACGTACGACGAAAATGGCGGCCGCTGGGATCACGTTGCGCCGCCGGCGATCGACCACTGGGGACCCGGAACTCGCATTCCCGCGATAATCGTCGGGCCGTTCGCTCGCCGTCACGTCGTGGATCACACCCAATACGAAACGGTTTCGATCCTCGCACTCATCGGAAAACGCTTCAACCTCAAGCCGCTCGGAACCAGAGACGCGCAGGCCAATCCGTTCTCCGGTGCCTTGAACCTCAGCATGTAGAAAAGACGCGGCTTTCATTCCGAGAGGCCCGCCTCGTTCGCCGAGGCGGGCCTTTTCACGCAAGCGGCTGCCTAATGGGTTTTTAGGGCGGGGAGCTCCGGGCGCGCGTACGTTATCAGAACGCACGTTACCAGGGCGAAGGCCGCGAGCGGCAGCTTGAGCGACAGCAACATCGCCGTGGTAAACAGGCCCAGCGTGAGCGCGGACCGCGCGAGAGCTCTGCGGCGGATCTTTGGGTTCTCCTCTGCCGCGCGCGGCATGACTTCGTTAGCGAATCCATGATACGACAGATTGACCAAGATAATTACGGCGGCGTACACGAAGACCGGGACGGCCGCGATGCGCGATTCCGCCACCCAGGCGGTGGCAAACGGTACGAGCGATGCCGTGAGCATGTGCGCAAAGTTCCAGAAGATCAGCTTCGGCGCCGAGTGCTTCGCAAAACTCCACAAGAAGTGATGGTTGATCCACATGATCACGATGAGGAAGTAGCTGACCACGTAGCTGAGCGCCGTCGGCCACTGCGCCAGCAACGCGTCGAAGCTGGCATGCTGCGGCAGCTTCAGCTGCAAAACCATGATCGTGATGATCACGGCGAAGACGCCATCCGAAAACGCTGCCAGCCGCTCCTTGGTGATGCTCTGAGTCACGGTCCCACCCTCCTACTGATCGCACGCGATGCGCCCGCGGCTGCTTGCCGTGTGGGGGCGCAACGATCCGTTCTTCCTGCCGGCCGGCGGGCGAACCGATCGAGCTCGCGGTCGGTTTGGGCCACATTGCAGCGTGCGGTTGCGAAACTTGCATCCGAATCCGACGTAGGCCCGATTATGCACCCGTCGGTCGAACGCCAATAGGATTAGGAGAGCAATATGGAAGCGCAAAATGCGATAGCGCCGAGCGCCGCGCTGACGCTGAAGGACCAACGGATTGTCGCTTTCGGAGGGACGTCCGGAATCGGTCTCGCCGTAGCGGAGTCGGCGCTGGAGGAAGGCGCATTCGTCGTCGTAGCATCTGGCCGGCCGGAGCGGGTAGAGCATGCCCGCGCGGAGCTCGGATTGCGGTGGCCCTCACGTACCACCGCGCAGATCGTCGATGTGAGCGACGAGGGAGCGGTTAGAGAATTCTTCGAGAGCGTCGGGCCATTCGATCATCTCGTCTACACCGCCGGAGAGGACTTGCCGCTCGGGCCGCTGGCGACTACCGACTTGCAGAAGGCCCGCGCGCGCTTTGAGGTCCGCTACTGGGGCGCCGCCGCAGCCGTGAAGTACGCGACGAAATTCATTCGCCAGAGCGGGTCCATCGTTCTGACCTCCGGGTTCTCGGCAACGCGGCCGCTAGCCGGTTGGACTTCGCAGGCGAGCATTCAGAGCGCGCTCGAGGGATTGACGCGGGCATTAGCGGTTGAGCTGGGCCCAATTCGCGTCAACTGCGTCTCGCCCGGCTTGACGCGAACGCCCCGCTGGGATGCATGGCCCAGTTCGGCCCGCCAGGCCTTTTACAGCAACGAGGAGCGGCGCCTCCCCGTTGCGCGCATCGGCGCAGCGGCCGAACTCGCGTCGGCCTACGTATATTTCATGAAAAACACCTACGCGACGGGAAATATTCTTAGCGTCGACGGCGGTGGGGCACTCGTCTAGCTCTTGTTTCACCAAATACTGACGCCCATCGGGGGCTCGTTGCCGCTCTCTTTTGTCGTGGCAACGGCCCCGATCGCTACCGTGCTCGTGACGCTTGGCATACTGCGGCGGCCCGCGTGGCAAGCGTCGCTCGCCGGGCTCGCGGCCGGCGTTCTCGCCGCCGTAGCGTTGTGGCACTTTCCGGCGAAGCTCGCACTTGCGGCCGCGGCAAACGGCGCGGCGTTCGGGCTCATCCCGCTGATGTGGATCGTGTTCAACGCAATTCTGCTCTACAATGTGGCGGTCAAGTCGGGAAGCTTCGATGCGTTTCGCGATTGGATTCTCGACCGGCTGCCGAACGACCGGCGCGTCGTGCTCGTCGTAGTCGGATTTTGCTTCGGCGCGCTCATCGAAGGAGTCGCCGGTTTCGGTACGCCGGTTGCGATCACGAGCTCGCTCTTGGCGCTGATGGGCTTCGTGGCCGCTCGATGCGCTCGTTTACGCGCTGATCTTCAACACCGCCCCCGTCACCTTTTCGGCGCTGGGCGTACCGATCAACGTTCTCGCGACCGTCACCCACTTGCCGGCTTCGACGTTAGCCGCGATGGTGGGCCGTCAACTGCCATTGTTTGCGCTCATCCTGCCCTTCTACGTGACGGCGATGTACGCCGGGTGGCGATCGATCGCGGCGTTGTGGCCGGTGCTGCTCGTCGCGGCCGGGACGTTTGCGGTGACGCAGTTCGTGGTCTCGAATTTCATCAACTACGCTTTGACCGACGTGCTTGCGTCGCTCGCGTCGCTCATGGCGACGCTCTTTTTTCTGCGCCGCTGGCAGCCGGCTGAAGATTTGCGGTTTGCGGTTCAAAGGAGCGTCACAACCGGCCGGCCCACGCGCGAATCAACGCGGCGTGCTCTGGCGCCCTGGCTTATCGTTTCGGTGACCGTGCTCTTTTGGGCGACATTTTCGGTTTTCACGGTTTATGAGATCAAAGTTGCATGGCCGGTGCTGGACAATGCCGTTGCGATTACGCTGTATAAGGGCCAGTTATATCCGGCCATATGGAATTTCCAGCCGTTCGGCACGGGAACGGCGATACTGGTCGCGGCGATCGTTACGACGGCCTTGCTGCGCCTGCGGGCCGGGGATTTTCTCGGCTGCGTAATTCAGACGTGGCGGCAGACGCGCCTGGTGATCCTGACGGTTACGTTCATGGTTGCGCTGGCCTACGTGATGAATTATTCAGGAATGAACTACACGCTGGGCTTCGGCGTCGCGTCACTGGGCGTGCTGTTCGTCGCGCTCTCACCCTTTCTTGGATGGATCGCCGTGGTGCTCTCCGGCAGCGACACCGCGGGCAACGCTCTCTTCGGTAATCTGCAGGTCGTGGCGGCGAGCCAGCTTCAGCTCGATCCCGTTCTTTTCGCGGCGACGAACTCGTCCGGCGGCGTCATGGGAAAGATGATTTCGCCCGAAAACATCGCCGCGGGTTCTTCGGTAGTTCGGGCCAAAGGCGGGGAAGGAGCCGTATTCGCCCGCACGTTCCCGCACAGCTTAGTTCTGACGGGCGCCCTGGCGGCCGTCGTTATCGTTCAGCAGTTCCTCGTACCGTGGGTCGTTCCGCATTGACCGTCGACTGCCCGCGAGGATCGCCGGTGCCGGCGGGGCACGAAGGAAGCGCCGTCTCCGTTGGTTGAAGCCACGCCCAGGCCTCGTCTAAGGGCAGGCGAACCATTAAGGGCAGGCGAACCATGCGAACAGCGGCCTTCCTTACTTCGCTCGCGCTGGCGGCCGTTCTGCCGCTCGCGCAAGCACGAGCAAACGGCAATCTCGCCGGGCACCCCGGGGCGATGCTCGTCGCGTCGGCGTCGTGCGTGGACACGACGGTCCGTTCGGTTGAGCCGCGCCTAACCAGCGGCGAGCCGAACGAGCGTTATACGCGTCAAGAGATCGTCGACAGCGGCCCGGCGGTCACGTTCAACACCAAGCTTGGACAGCCCAACGGCGTGATGTGGGCGGAGGTCGTGCACTACGGCGGCATGCCCGGTAACGACGTGATGATCGCCGAGCGGGCCGGCGACAGGGTGCGCGTGTGCTTTTTGGGATCCCCCAAGCCCGACGACGGCTGCAATCCAAAAACGGACTTACGCGGCCGAAAGTTCAGCGTGTACGACTATCGCCAGGCCGCGTCTTATTCCGGTATCAACAGCGAGCACGATTGCGGCGGTGCGTAGCGCGATTTTGGCTTGCGGCCTGATGCTGCTCCCGGCCGCGGCAGGAGCGAGCACGCAAAGTGCCGGCGCGACGGCCGTGGTCACGAAGTTTTACAACTGGTATGTAGCGCAGCACGGCGACGTCGACTGGTATGCGCCGCAGAACGGCCCCATCGATTGGCATGCGGCACTGCAGCACCACACCGCGAAGTATTTTCAGGCGCAGCCGTTCTTTCATCCCGCTTTATTCGAGCTGCTCGACGAGACGTATTTGAAAGCCATCGGCGATGACACGCCGCCGATCTACGTTTCGACCACGCCCAATCACGACCAGGCAAAAATGTCGGGCTTCGATCCATACGTCGGCGCCGCGTCGCCGGCAGCGGCGTTCCGGGTTGGATCGTCGTGGGCCGGCCGCGTCAACGTCGCGGGCGCCGGCAGCGGTCAGCTGCGCGAGGTGACGTTCGTTCCGGTCACGTTCGCATTCGCCGGCACGCGATCGACGACTCAAGTCACGGTCGTCGTTCGGGAAAACGGCGGCGCTTTTCAGATTTACAATATTCACTACGGGGCGATCCCGTTCTACTACGCCGGGGAAATTGCCGACCTCCAGCACTTCCTCGGAGATTACAATTGCTAGGCACTCGCTAGACAGGCCATGCCGCGGCTTCCGACGCTGGTTATGATCTCCGGCGGCATCTTCGCCATCATGATGCTGGCGATCGTCGCGGGCGACGTCCTGATCGCATCGGGGGCCGTAAAGGATCCGCTGCAATACCAAACCCCGGCAAAGATCGTCTTCTTCTCGCTTTTCGTGGCCTTCGGCTTCTCGTTGATTCCGCTGATGGTGCGCGCGGTGCTGGCGGGACTCGAAGCGATCGGAAAGAGCCTGGACGTTCGAGCCTTCGCACCGCTGATCGCGCGGCCGGGGTGGATCGTCTGGCCGATATGGCTGCTCATGGCGGGCGGCATGGCCGTCGCGCTGCCGGCGGCCATCAAGGACGGCTTTTTCGGGCCCGACGCCGCGACGGGCGCGACCGCGCGCGACTCGGCCGCCGAGGCGATCGCCAAGCTGCCGTCGCAGGGAACGCTCGTGGCGGCGCCCGGGATGACCATCGCGTCGATGCTCGCTGCCTCGACGCTGGCGGTGCAGCGCGGATCCAAATCGAAGCTGTTCAGCGGCGCGCAGTTCGGGGGCGCCGCGATTTTCGACTATCGCGTTGCGGGAACGGCGACCGTGTTTCGCCGATGCCGCTACTACTACATCACGACGTCAACCATTCATCCGACGCGCATCGGGACCATTAACGTCGGCATTTCGCCGGAGAAAATGAGCCGTGCGCAACTCGCCGCTGCCGACCGGGAACTCAGCCGGCGATTCGCCTCCGACCGCTGGAGCGCGGTTCGGACGCATACCTGGCGACGCGGCGGCACCATCCTAACGCTGCGCTCGCGGCGCCTCGAGGATGCCGCTGCGGGCGAGAGCCCCGATGCGGCCGCGTGGATTCAGTACGTCGAGTTGTACGAACGCGAGTGACTACGCTGCCGCCGCGCGCGCACTCCTGGCCGAAGGTGAAAAGAGCAGATAGAACGCCACGACGTGCGAGATCATCAACAGCGGTACGTAGATAACTGGGATCGCGTAGGCTGCTCCCAACTGCCCGGCAACCGCCGGCACGCCAAAGTGCACCGCATTAACGGTATCGATGATGAGGTCCGTCGCGCCAACCACGTTGAAGGCGACGACGAATCCCCAGAACAGCGGCTTTATCGGGAAAAGCGCGAGCGCCAGAATTGCGAGAATCGACGTCGCGAGGTCCGCGTACGCGGCCGGAACCGCAAACTGCGCCGGAAGATTTGGACCGATGACGCCGGGCAGAATAAATACCAGTCCAAAAAACCGGAATGCGTTCAGCGCCGCGATCGCGCGCTGAGCCTCCAATCGACCGAGCGATCTCAGCCAAGGAAGGACGTACGTAACGACGACGAGCGTCCACACCAAATACCCGAACAGCAGCTGGGTGAGAAAAATGGCGGCTACCGACATATGAGCCTCCCCGATACTGTGAGCGGCACAGCAGAATTCTCCGCGGCTAGCGCATCCATAGGCTCACAATATTGCATATACAATCTGTCAAGTCAATAGCGGACCCCGACGTTGGATCCGTTCGGAGCGACGGCCGGCGAGCTCGGTCCTTGTGCCGCCTCTTTAGATATTTGTATACTCAATGATATGGAACTCGACCCACGCAGCTGCACCTGCTTCCGGCTACGCGCCGCGACGAGACGGCTTACTCAGCGATACGATCACGCTTTGGCCCCCGCCGGGCTGCGGACCGGACAGTTTTCGATTCTTTCGTTCATCTCGGAGTATCCGGCGGATCCGAGCATCACACAGCTGGCGGATTTCCTCGATATGGATCTCTCAACGGCCACTCGCAACCTGCGCCCGCTCATCGAGTCGGGGTATGTCGTGCAGAAGACTGTAACCCAAGACGCTCGCCGGCGAGAACTGAAGCTGACGGCAAAGGGTGCACGGCTTCTGGAAAAGGCATACCCGCTTTGGTCCGAGGTTCAGGCCGGCGTGATCGAGGAGTTTGGCTCGAAGCACGGCGAGCTGCACACGCTGCTGGAGCGATTACGCTGATAACGCGGCGCTGCGAGCACCCGGCAAGCCCCGGCGGGCTGCCGCAAGGATGAAGAGTCGTTGCGTCCACTAGCGCCGAAGATGCATGGCCACCGGGAGCATTCGAACAACAGCATCATGACCATCTCACAACTCGCGAAGAGCGCCGGAATAAAGACAGAGACCGTCCGGTACTACCAGCGTATCGGGCTGCTGCGAACGCCAGGGCGTCCAGGTCACGGCTTTCGCTCATATGACGACGGCGACGCGCTCCATTTACGATTCATCCGGCACGGCCGAACGCTCGGTTTCACCTTAGACGAGATCGCAGCGCTGCTTCGCTTATCGGCAGCCGACTGCAAGGAGGCGGAAAAGCTTGCGACGGAACGGCTGGCGGCCGTCAGGGCCAAGCTCGCCGACCTTCAGCGTCTCGAAACGGCCCTGCTTCATACGGTTTCGGAGTGCCGGCGAAGGCAACCCCACGCCGGCTGCCCTCTTATCGAGGTGCTTCTCGCCGACGGCTGACTCCCCGATACCGTCCGACGAAAAACTCGGGGAGGAAGTATAATGCCGGGAAGCCCACGAGAAGCGCTACGCCAAGCACGTTCCAGCCGTCGGTGCCAAGCGGCAGAACGCCGACGGCGTATGAGAATGCAATGACCGCCATTATGAGGAAAAATGGGCCGGTTAAATAGCAGTGCACTCGCCCACAGCGGTGCGCGTTCGTAATACACCCAAGCCCCATCGTCGCTAAAGCGACTACCCAGATCGCGGCTCGCCAGTGATCCGCGGCCGGCAAGCCGCCCGCAATGAGTGCAAGGATGGGAAGCCCAAAAACTACGCCGGCGACGTGCCCGTTGCGGAGCATGTCCGCACTGACCACAGCGCGGCGACGAATGGCTTCGCGAATCATCCCAATGGAGGGTGTTCCAACCACTCGCGCGCCGTCGCTGTAGGTACGGCACATGAGCCCGTACGCAGTGCGCTGACTCGCAGATGGCTCTACGTCTTCGCCGTCAATGCGCAGGGATGGCGAGCCGAGGAATTGCAAACGCTGCGCTACTTCGGGGCTGTCCACCTCGATGAAATCCAGCGTGGCAGCGACCGCCTCTAAATCGATCGCACGTCGCGCAAGCTCGCCCGCAGCCTGAGCGTTCGGGCAGCCCTTAAAAGTCAATAGCTCAACGAGCATGTCACCGACTGAAGTGCACGGTGGTTGCGAGCATTTGCCGAGCGTGGTCCGCGAAAACGGCGGCATCCAAATGAGGCGCGTTCGTGATCGCCAGTTGGTGCATCCAGAACGAGGGCTTTGGCGGATCCATCCCAGTCCATGCGATACCCGGTGGAAAGAGCATATAGACGTCCCATGCTGGCCCGCTAGCTACCGGCAGAATTCGCTCGTACGTCGCACCGAGATCGTTGCTGCCGTCCCAGTAGTGCGTCACGCGCGAGTCCGGCGCGAGGGCAGCGGCCTCGGGTACGTTAATCGCCTTGCCTCCGAGCATTGGAACCCAAATCGCGAATCCAACAAGATTCGGACTCCGTTCGCGAGTGAAGAGCTCCTGCTGGACCTTCGATACACCTTCGAGGCAGAAGGGGCACGTTGGGCTCACGAGCTCAACGACGCGGACGGCATCGCGCCGGCGGTTGAAGGCCGCGCGAAACGGTTCGTCGGACGAGTTGAGCTCAGCGATCTTTAAGGGGTCGCTTTTCGCGCGACTTGAGCAGGCTGCAAGCAGCGCTGACGTGCCAAGAAGAAATACACTTCGCTTAACAGTGCTCATGCCAAACGAGCCCATACGACGGCGACAAGAGCTGCCAGCCAGATGGCACATGACGCCCATAGAAATATTCGCGTAGTTGTTCCTAGGACGGTTGAAGAGCGCTCGACCGAGCATCGCCTCGCTCGTCCTTGAAGCCAGAACGATAGACCAATTGCGGCTCCCGAAAGCGTAAGCAAAGCCACGGTGTACGGCCGGAGGCCTTCAATTGCAACCGCGCCGCCTGCACCGAAAAGCGAGACGACAAGCGGCCCTAAGGCCGGCCCTGCGCAACACGCAGAAACGGCCGCGGCGGTTGCTGCGCCTCCGATTCCGATAGCCCCGCCCGTTGCCGAAGCGGCATTCCTCCCGACGGGATCTCTCGCATCCTCCACGGGGACATCTTAAACTCCGTACCCGACTCCGGAGTCAAGCCGACAAAAGTCCCAGGTTGTGGGTCGCATTGCTCTGGAACCTGAGCGGTGCCTGAGCTACGTTTGTCGCATGTTGGACGCCGGTAAACGTGCGTACGTTTTTGCCTTTCTGTCGCTCGTGCTGCTGTCCATCGTGGTTGCGTGCAGCGGGCACAACAGCTCGCTGCCGCCAATGGCCGCCGCTCGCCGGGGACACGTTCACCAGAACGATGCCTCGCAGAATTACGCGACGGTGATTCTGGGCGACAAGCCCACGGGCTATTATCGACTCGACGATACCGGCGCTGTCGCTGCCGATACCAGCGGCAACGGCTACGCGGGAGCGGTAGGGGCTTCCGTGCAGGAGAGTGCGACCGGGCTGATCGCGGGAAGCGACAACGCGATGGCGCTCCCCGGCACCGCGACGGCCGCGGGCATCGTCAGTTTTCCGGAGATCAAAGCCATGGAGCCGGCGACGAACGCCTCACTCGAAACGTGGCTGAGTTTTACCAAGGTGCCGAAGATCTACACCGTGGCCGTCGCGTACGGAAGCGATCGCGGCGACGCACCCTTCGACCTCTTCTTCCGGTCGGGCGGAACGATCGTCGCCCAATTCAATACGACCGGCGGCGTTCTCGAGGTCGTGGGGCCGGCGCTGGCCGCCAACACGACGTACCACGTCGTGAGCACGTACAACGGAACGACCGGGAGTATTTACGTCAACGGCGTTCTGGCGGCGGACGCCAACAAATCGGGCACGCTGACCGGGTACGTCAAGAACTTCGGCTTTGCGATCGGCGACGACGCGGCGTTCGCCGACCCGGCCTTCGCGGGTACGCTCGACGAGGTGGCCATCTACGCAAACCAGACGCTGACCGCAGCGCAGGTCGCCAATCATTACACTGCGGGCGCGACCGGTGCGTCGCCGACGCCGAGTCCGACTCCGGCCCCAACGGCAACGCCGGCGCCGACGCCGACGCCGGTGCCGACGGGCAACGGCAACTACCCGACCGTCGTTCTGGGCGACGGACCGACGGCGTACTACCACCTCGACGATACCGGAACGACCGCTGCCGATGCGAGCGGAAACGGACTCAAAGGTTCGGTCGGTTCGTCGGTGAACACCGGCGCCGCCGGCCTGCTCGCCGCGTATGCCGATGCGGCGATGAGCTTCCCGGGCACTGCCTCCGCGGCCGGCACGGTCTCCGTTCCGGCGACCGCGAAGCTGCAGCCCGCTTCGGCGGTCTCACTCGAGGCCTGGCTCTCCTTTCCCAAGACGCCGGCGACGTACACATTCGCCGTCGGGTACGGGAGCGATTCCTTGTACGCGCCCTACGGACTGTTCTTCAGGGCAAGCGGACAGATTCTCGCGCAGTTTTACACAACCGCCGGCGTCTTGGAAGTCGGCTCGACGATTCATCTTTCGCCCAACACGAGTTACTACGTCGCCGGAACCTATGACGGGACGACCGGGCGCCTCTACATCAACGGCGTGCAAAACGCAACCGCAACGCTCTCGGGCACCTTCAAGAACTACTCGCCGCAGTACGGATTTTCGATCGGCAACGACGCCGGGCACAGCGATCCGGCGTTCAATGGAACGCTCGATGAAGTCGCGGTATACGCCGGAAAAGCGTTGACGGCAGCGCAGGTTCAAAACCACTACATCGCCGGGACGAGCGGCCAGGGAGCGACGCCCTCGCCTTCACCGAGCCCGACGGCGACGCCGGCAGCGGCTACCGACTGGGATTCATTCGGCTTCGACCTGCAGCGCACGGGCTACAATCCAAACGAGACGATGATCTCGCCGAATAACGTCGGATCGCTGCAGCAAGTCTGGGTCTACAACGTCGGCTCGACGATGGTTCACGAGCCGGTATACGCCTACGGCGTCAACGTCGGCGGGCAGGCGACGAATATCATCTACGCCGGCTCGCAGTACGGATCGACGATGTACGCGATCAACGCAAGCACCGGGGCGACGGTCTGGTCCAATCCGGTTCCTTCGTCGAACTATAAGTGCGGAAAATCATCGTCGCAGTTCGGCGTCGGCGAGACGCCCGCGATCGATCGCGGCAAGAACCTTCTCTATTTTACCGACGGGCAGAATCAAGTGCACGCAGTCGACTTGGCGACCGGGAAAGAGGCGGGCGGCTGGCCGTTGACGGTGGCGGACTATACGCCGGACCACAACTTCATGCACGGCGGGCTGACCTACAACCCGGCGAACGGGATACTGTACGGGGTTAGCGGTTCCACCTGCGACATCTCGCCGTGGTATGGCCGCATCGTTGCGATCAATACGACGGGCCCCGTCATCGCCGGCACGTTCTTTACGATGAGCGGAAATGCGACGCAGGGCGCGAGCGGCGGCGGAATATGGGGCCCCGGCGGCGGATCGATCGATCCCTCAAACAACGACGTGTTCATCGCGACCGGCAATGCCGACACCAGCACCGGCGGGTCGCAGAGCGCGACGTATGCCGAGCAGGTGCTGGCCCTCTCACCCACGCTTGGCACCGTCTTGGCGAATAACTATCCGACGAACATCCCGAGCGTCGTCGGAGACGACGACTTCGATTTCGGCGCGACGCCGCTGATTTTCCAGCCGCCCGGCTGTCCGACGCTCGTCGCGGCGATCAACAAATCGGGGATGTTCGAACTTTACGACGAGTCGACGATCAGCTCGGGGCCGGTTCAGTACCTCGCGATGTCGGTTCCGACCGACAACGCCAGCTTCGTCGGCGTCCCGGCGTACGATCCGGCCACGCGGTACGTCTACGTCGGAATGCCTTCGACCGACGGACCGTACCAACCGGGTCTCGCCGCGTTTAGCTTGCAGAGCAACTGCACGCTGAATCCGACTCCGGCCTGGGCCGCGAGCTTCGGCCCCGATGGCGCCGGCGGAGACCAGACGCCGCGTTCGCCCATCTCGATCGCTAACGGCGTCGTGTACGTCGGCAACTATACCGGCGACACCGAATACGCGTTCAGCGCAACATCGGGAACCCTGCTGTGGACCGAGCCGCTATCGAGCTGGGGGAACGTCGGCACGGTTATCGCAAACGGCATGGCGTACGTGAGCGCGGCCGACGGCACGATCACGGCCTGGGCGTTGCCGGGGCAGGCGCAGATCCTGCGCAAACGCGTTCGCGCGAACAAGCACTCGTTCGTTCCGCGGCATCATCACGGCCCGAGAGACTCGTGGTCGCCGTGGAATAACTCCGCACACATCACGAGCCCCTCAAACCGGCATCGGCCGCCGAGACCCTAAAGCGGCCTCCAGGTAGGACGCCGCCCGCCGGAGTAGCTCAACCCATGAGCGGCGAGCGTTGGAAGTGGGGTTTGCTCGCGACCTGCGCGCTCGTCTCGATCGTGTTTCTCTGCTCGGTCATCGACAACTTTGGTCTCGGCGGAACGCCGTGGTTCGGCTATTGGGACGACGTCGTGGCGCTGACCGGCCGGCCGTTTGTCGGACAAGCCACGCAGGTTGTCGCCGGCGGTGCCGCGGCGCAGGCCGGAATCCGCGACGGCGATCGCGTCGATCTGCGCGAGCACGGCCTCTACGACCGCACCAGCATCGTCTTTCAGCCGATGACGTTGAAACCCGCGACGGTCCGCGTTCACCGGGCCGGCAAAACGTTCACCGTGCAGGTTCGCGCGAGCACGGTCTATGAGGGCGACGTCGCGATTAAAGTACCGAATACCGTCCTCGCGATGCTCGCGTATCTGCTCGCACTGGCCTGCGCTTTCCTCATCGCGCTGCGCCGCTGGCAGACGCGCGAGGGCCGCTACCTCTGTCTGACGCTGCTCGCGATTTGCGCCGAGACGATCGGGCCGCTGGCATCGGCCGTGCCCAACGGTACGCTGAGCGCATTGAAGTATGCGTTCTTGGGCGTCGTCGTATGCGCGCAAGCGCTGCTCCCCGTGGCGCTCGCCGCGACGTTCGGCGTGCGATCGCGATGGCGAGCCGGCATCGAGGCAGCGGCGATCGCTGCGGCGGCACTTACGCTCGCCGGATACGTCGCGGCAACGGTCGGTCTGCTCAATCTCTCGGTCGACCCGCTGGCCTTCGTCAACGGAATGCTCTGGCAGGTGCTGGGCGTCGCGATATTCGTCATGGCGACGATCTGCGCCGCCGTCGCGACGGCCACGACGCCGTAGGCCGAACGCGCACGAGCCGCGTGGCTGCTCCTGCCGCTTCCCCTCGCGCTCACCGCATCGGCGCTGGCGACGATCCTCGAACAGTTTGCGGCATCATGGGTCGTGTACATGCTGCTCAGTGCCGTTTCGAACGGCATGCTTCTGCTCGGCGCCGGTGCGGTGACCTTCGCGTTGCTCAAGCGTCGCGTACTCGATTTGGAGTTCGTCGTCAGCCGCACGCTGGTTGTGGCGACAGTGTCGCTGATCGTGGTCGCGGCGTTCGTGCTTCTCGAGTGGCTGCTGGGCTCAGCTGTCGCGAACGTGAGCCATACGACGGGATTGATTGCTAACGGCGCATTGGCGCTCGCCCTCGGCCTGTCGTTAGACTACATCCACAAGCGCGTCGACACGTTTATCGAAACGCTGTTTTTCTGGAAGCGGCGCGAGGACGAGCGAGCGCTGCTCGATTTTTCGCGAGAGGCGGCCTATGTTACCGATTCGGGTGACCTCGTCGATCGGGCGATCGAAACGGTGCAACGGCATACCGATGCGCGCACTGGAGCCATCCTCCTCGACGGTGCGGGAGCCTATACTGCAGCGCGTTCCTACGGAAACGGCGTGCCCGCTGCGGTAAGCGAGAACGACGGGGCGATCCTGGCGTTAAAAGCGTGGCGTCAGCCACTCGACCCGCACCATTACTCCACCGCGCTGCCGGGAGCGCTTGCACTTCCGATGCTGGCTCGCGGGCGACTGCTGGGCGTATTGCTCTTAGGCGAGCGCGCCGCTGGAGAAGCCTACGCGCCGGACGAAGTACAAGCACTCAGCGCGCTCGCGCAGAGCGTCGGCTCCGCGTTGGACGGCCTCTCGATGCATCGCGACGATTCGATCGCCGCTCTGCGCGAATCGCTGGCGTCGGTTGCGGAAAAGATGGCATCGCTCGAGAGCACGGTGCGGGCGCTGCCCCAAGCGATCGCGGCGGAACTGCTGCGCGAGCGCTAGAGTGCGGGCCCGTGGGTTACGGGAGTCGGATGCACGATCTCGAGTCCGACGTCGTCGTTTGCCGGGTAGACGAACCGATTCTCGAACGGGGAGGCGAAGTTGAGTACCGGCTTACCACGCTTATCCGTCGTGACCGGTCCAATCGCATACGATTCGAGAAACTGCTTCGTCTCGCCGGTGTAGACGTAGAGGAAGTAGTTCGTGCCCTCGATCCAGGTACTCGACTCGATCGCACCGGACAGCTGCGCGGGTTCGAAGGTAAGGCCGCCGCAACCGCTGCGACAAACCAACGACCAGACGCCGAACCAATCGGCGGTATAGCCGTTGGGCACGGGCAGGTAGTCGGTGTCGGGCGGACAGCTTTCCGTGAGCGATTTCACTCGGGCCCTCCAGTGGAAGGCCGCGTACTGAAAGCTGCCCGAGAGTTCGCGACTGCCAACGATGTGTGGTACGCGCTGCGATCCGCCCGACGGGTGAAGCGGCGGAAAGAACTCGAGGTAGCCGCAGACGGGATTGGGCGGCTCCGCCGCCGGGCGGTCACCCGGCAGAGCGGGCCTCGCCGCCTCCGATCCCGGCAGCGAGCTCATTCCTTGGCAAGCGGCGAGGAGCAATGAGACCATTACGATTGCGGCTTGACGCGACATAGCTTTTCCTCCGTAAGCCTTGGGCAAGCATCACGCAAGAATTGGAGCGAGAATACCCAGGGCGGGTGAAGAAAGTCTGAAGCCAATCTGGGGGCTTGGTGACCTTCAAAGTTTTTTTCGTCTTAAAGCGCTGCGGAGGCCGGCTAGGAGCGCGGCGAGCGTGCCCATTTATCTTCGATGCGTTGCAGCGTGCCGTCGGCGCGGATCGCAGCCAGCCCGGCGTCGACTCGCCGGACGAGTTCCGGCTGATGCCCTTTTAACACCGCGAGAACAAGCGATTCTTCCATGAACGCCGCCGTGGGTTCGGCGACCTTTCCGGCGTACGCTCGAGCGACGACCGATGCGCCCTCCGCAACGTTCAGTGCGGCAGCGTCGGCTTGACCTGCGAGCACGCGGTCGAGGCTTTCCTCGTAGCTCGCTGCCGTGACGACGTTCACGTCCGGAAAGTTCTTGTGGATGTAACTTACGAACGGGCCGAAGCTCGGCGTCACAACGGTTTTACCGGCGAGCATTCGGAGATCGCTCGGGGCCGTGGCGCCGGCTCGGACGAATAGGCCGCCGCCGGTTGTCATCAGCGTTGCCGTGAAATCGTAGCGCTCCGAGGCTTCGGGCGTGGCCAGGAACGGAGCGACGGCGTCGGCAGCACCGCTCTCGAGCGTCTGCGCGGTGGTGCCCGCAAGCGGCACGAACGTGAACGCCACTTGCTGGCGGGCTGCAACGGCGTTGAGGATCTCGGCGACTTCGCCGACCGTTTTCCCATTCTGGTCGGAGATAATCACGCCGAGCTGCGGATGAGCGACGCGGAAGCTCTGCGCCGACGCCGGCATCAGCGCTCCTACCGCCGCAACCCCAAAGGCTAGAAGCAATGCTCGAAGTACCATCGTCCCTCCAACGGCTCTAGTCTGAGGTATAATGCTTTTTGCCGCAAGACGGACGCTCGAACCCGTCGTCAAAGCGCTCTGCTTTTGGGGTATGGATCACGGCGGCTGGAGGCCCGTTCACCAGGTTGACCGGGTAGTAAGCTCCTTTCGGTAATCCAACGACGCTCGGGGAGCGTACGATGGGCACCTGCGGCTCGAATGGTCGCCGCGAGGAGCCGATAAGGATAAACCGATGCGTGCAGGCAGTCGTCTTTTCGTCATCCCAGTTCTCGCAGTGCTCGTCGCGAGCTGCAGTTCGCAAAGCGCGATCGACTCTTCGAACGGGGCGCTCCCCCCGACGCTGCGCGGCAACCCCGCCGGTCACACGGGCGGCCTCGGGAAGGTGCTGTCGTCTGCCTACGGCGGTCAAATCTTAGGGTTCGACATCGACCAACACGGAACGGACGGCCTCCTGTCGGAGGCCCGAGCTCAAGGAAGTAAGCTCAAATCCGCGATCGAGACGTTCGACCTCAAGTCGGGCAAAATTACGAAGATCGTTAAAACGCTGAACTCATCTCCAAACGAGGATTTCGAGACCTTCGGAATCGTCGGAGATGACGTCGGCTTCGTGGACGAGCAACGCGTGCGCCTTAACAACATTTCGCGCAACGACAAATTCTTTCTCCTGAATCCCGTGAAGGGCAAGAAGATAACCGGGCGCTGGAACCCGCCCCGCGTGCAGGATTCCGTGCTTTATCAGCAGGCGGCGAATCAGGCCACCAGCACGCAGGTATCGGTGGTCTTTCGCAGCGCGTTCTCGAAAGACGTGCCCTGGCTTTACGTCTGGGATAGCGCTACGAACGAGTTCTTAAACGCTATTCATCTTAAGTACACCGGCGAAGCAATAGCTGAAGATACGTCTGCCGATGAAGCGGTCTTAGCGGGTCAGTCCGGCAGCGGCGCACCGATCAATACTCTGGTCAATTTGAAGAACAAAAAGATCACCGTTTTTTCCGGCGTCGATAACGGGCCGTATGGGGCCGGGGCCGTCAACGGTCTTGCGGTAGATTCGAAAACCCGGCTTGCGTGTACGACGACGGAACTCAACGCCCAAGTCGAATTCTACGACCTCGCAAAGAAGACCGGATTTTCCGTGCAGCTTCCCGACACCGGGCCGGGGAGTCAACTCAACAGCGGCACGGCCGTGACCAGCGATGCGGAGAACCGGCTCTTTCTCGTCGCGCAACCCATTTCCAGCACGAGCGGGGGCAGCAGCATCTACGTTTACAACGAGAAGGGCGATCTCACCGAGAGTCTCGGGGGCTTCGCGTTTGCCGGCTCGTCGCTGCCGCTGCCGAAGATCGCCGTCGATCCCGCCCTGAGGCTTGGGTGGGTCAATGGTCCCACTCCCAATCAGCTCCAACAGTTTTCGTATTGATCGGGGTGCCGGCAATACAGGGAAAGGCGCGCGCTCGTCGGAGAAGTCCCGTGGAGGATCGCCGATCGCATGTCGCCTCTTTTCAATCAGCCGTTCCAGGGGCGCCGGGGGCGCTGGCGAGACTCGCACGCCCGCCAGGCTCTAGCGGATCAAGGTCGGCCTCCAATCCCTAATCCAAACTGTCCCGTCGAGCGTATCACGCACGTGATGAGCACGGGAGCCTTCGACCCAAGCCGGGCTTCTTCGCCGGAAGGGTTGCGGGACGCAGCCCTGGACCGGAGCCTAGAAGATGCCTTCGCTCGCCGCGAGGCCTGGGCGCTCGACGGCACCTACGCCCGTTACCATTCGCTTCTCTTCTCCGTCGCATACAACGTGCTGCGGAATTCCGACGACGCGCAGGACTGCGTGCACGATGCGCTGATCCGTGTTTGGGCGAAGCGGGTTACGTACGATGCCCAGCGGGGGGCGCTTCGAAGCTTTCTCGTCGCCTGCGTTCGCAACCAGGCCATTTCGCAGCGGCGCGCGAGCGCACGGCTCACCAAACTCGCCCAGAACGTGCAAGGGGCGCCATTTGCCGATCGAGAGATTTCCGTCGAAGACTACGTCGAGAACCGGCGACTGTACGATGCATTCAAGAGTCTGCCGGAGGAACAGCGGGCGCCGCTGATACTTTCCTATTTTCTTGGGAAGACCCACGCCGAAATCGCCGCCGACCTCGGGCTTCCCCTGG
Source organism: Candidatus Cybelea sp. (assembly GCA_036489315.1). Lineage (NCBI taxonomy): Bacteria > Bacillati > Vulcanimicrobiota > Vulcanimicrobiia > Vulcanimicrobiales > Vulcanimicrobiaceae > Candidatus Cybelea > Candidatus Cybelea sp. Next base: position 34,025 of record DASXFZ010000015.1, on the reverse strand, counting down.
GAACGGCGAAGAGCCGAATCTCGCTCGGCCTGCGACGTTTAGGCAAGGCCCTTAAAGCGAGGGTCACAACGTGAGCGCTCACATCGGCGAACTCGCCGAGCTTTACGTATTGGGTTCTCTTGACGACCAAGAGAGAGCCGCCGTCGAGCGTCACGTGCGGGCCTGCTTGGAATGCGCAAACCGCGTTCGCGAGGCCGAAGAGACCGTCGCCTTCATTTCGGATTTGGAGGAGCACCACGATCCGCCGCAAACGATCGCGGACAGATTCGCGGCGCGGCTCGCTCTTTCGCGCGCCGAGCAAAAATCGCTGTCCCTCAAGGTCGTTACCACGGCAATGGTCGTCGGACTGATGATCCTGGTGGGCGGCTAGCGCAAGGACGCGGTCGGCTCAAGAACCCAGAAACGCAAACGCGCGCCGAACCTGCGTCTTCGCCTCAAACTCCACCGGATCGCCGTGTGCGACGACGAGCTGTTCGAAGTCCCAAGAAAGCATTTTGGCAACCGACGATCGCGCGAGTTCCCGGTTGACGAATGAAAGCCGCACGTCGATCGGCACGCCGACTCCAGAGACACCCGCGAGCCGTTGTACCCGCAGGGTTAATGGCCGGCTTCGATCGGGAGGATAGTTCTGGATGAAGTCGGCGAATATTAGCGTGCGCGATTTGAAATGAAAGAACTCAACCTCCTCTAAGAAGAGGTTTCCCCGGAAGACGACTTGGTCCAAGTCGTCGGCCCAATCTGACGGCGGAGCGCTACGCGGCCCCCACAGCTGCGCCGACGGAAAAAGCGTTGCCCACGACTGCAGCCGCCAGACGTGAAGGGGCGTCGGCGCCACGAGATACCTCACCGGTCCGATTTCGGTAAGCCGCGCCAGTTCGTTTTCGGAGATTGCGACCGGAGAGTTGACCCACAGCGAACCGTCGCCGAGTTTAACGACGACCATTCGTGTAGGTAATGGAATGCCCATAACACGCACGATGGGTCCATCGCAAATCCAAATGTCGGGACCGAAGTTCAACATCGTCAAAGGTTTTTACCCCGTGTTTTCGGCTTTCACCGGTGCTAACTTTAATTTTGATATCACATAAAGCAACGTGGGGCGCCTTGGGGAAGTAACCGCAATGACCGTTAATCTCGGGCCCATCGAGCTGCAGCTGCCAACGGCTCGATACGTCGAAACCACACGCGGCTACCGCTTCGAGTTTGGGCGCTTGTCGCTATCCCAGAGCACATTCTTGCTGCTCGCTGCAGTCGTCGTCGGGCTGGGTGGTGGTCTCGGTGCTGTCGGCTTCCGGTACCTCATCTTCGGCGAGTCCCGCCTGGCGATGGGTGTCATCGCGCCGGCCCTGTCATTTCTGGGACGCGCAAACGTCGTGCCGGTTCTCATCGCCGGCGGAATCATTACGAGCTTCATCGTCTGGCGGTTTGCAAAGGAAGCGAAAGGCCACGGCGTTCCCGAGGTCATGGCCGCGGTGGCATTGCGGGCCGGCATAATACGGCCGCGCGTCATCGCGGTGAAAAGCTTGGCTTCGGCCACGTGTATCGGCTTCGGCGGGAGCTGCGGGCGCGAAGGGCCGATCGTACAGATCGGCTCGGCCATCGGCTCCGTCCTCGGCCAAATCTGCCGCGCTCCGTCGCCCATTGTCCGGACGCTCGTCGCGTGCGGCGCGGCAAGCGGCATCTCCGCGACGTTCAACGCGCCAATCGGCGGCGTCTTTTTCGCATCGGAAGTTATTCTCGGCCGGTTCGAACCTCGTTCGTTTGCGTCGATCGTCGTCGCGAGCGTGGTCGCTGCAGTCATCGGACGCTCGTTTTTTGGCAATCATCCCTCCTTCACCGCATCGGCGTTCTATCTCGTCTCGCCGGCCGAGCTCGCGCTTTACGCCTTACTCGGCATCGTTGCCGCCCTCTGGGCGGCTGGCTTTGTAAAACTGCTCTATTACGTCGAAGACCGCTTCGACGCGTGGCGCATTACAAGCTGGGTAAAGGCGGCCGCCGGTTTCGGCATCGTGGGCATCATCGGCATTCGGTATCCGCAGGTCTTCGGCGTAGGCTACGACAGCGTCGACGCGGTCCTATCGCAACACGTTCCAGCGCTGCACGCGCTCGCGCTTGCGGCGCTGAAACCGGTTGCAACGTCGCTGACGCTGGGGGCCGGCGGCAGCGGCGGGATCTTCGCGCCCTCGCTGTTTACCGGCGCGATGCTCGGCGACGCGTTCGGAACTCTTGCTCATGCGGCGTTTCCGAGCTGGACTGCCAGCGCCGCCGCCTACGGCCTCGTCGCAATGGCGGCAGTTTTTGCGGCCGCAGCGGAGGCACCCATCACGTCGATCATGATCGTCTTCGAGATGTCGAGCGACTACACGATCATTTTGCCGCTGATGGTCAGCACGGTGATCGCAACGCTGCTCGGCCGGAGACTGCTCGGGCACACCATTTATGAGATGAAGCTTATTCGTCAGGGGATCGATTGGATGCGCGCTCGTAATCCTGGATTCTTTTCGCGCGTTCGCGTGAGCGCCGTCGAGCGCCAGGCTCCCGTGATCGCGCAAAGCGGCGAAACGGTACGCGAGGTCGCGGCGCGGCTTCGGGATACCGACGAGCTAGCCATTCCCCTCGTCGCGAAGGGCCGTTTCGTTGGTTTGGTCGCGGTCTCCGAAATTGCGGTGAGCCTCGCTCAAGGGTCGGACGGCGAGCTTAGAATCGACGAGCTCGGCCGCCCGCCGACGGTGACCCTCTCCTCCACGGACAGCTTAGAGAAGGCCGCAATCTCGATGGCCGACCCTCGGACGCCTCTGCTGCCCGTCGTCGATCCAAAGAGCGGAGCCTTCATGGGGGTCGTCACGCGACGGGACGTTCTCAATGCCTATCGCAGCGCGGCAGAGGCATCAATGCTGGGAGTCTAGGACGCTCGAGGAGTGCGCGCTTTTAGTCCGAGCCGATCGAGATATAAAAGACGAATGCGATAAGGATCAGAGCTCCCAAGACGATAGCGCCGATGAGGAGGCGGCGATAACCGGCAGGCCGCTCAGGATTCATATCTCACCTCGGTCATCATCCCGTCCATCGCATGTATCTCGTTATGGCAGTGCAGCAGCCAGCGTCCGGACAGCGAGTTTGCGGTGAATCGCCACGTCGTCGTCCCCCCATTAGCCGGTACGATGGAGACATCTTTCGAAAGCGGCCGTGCAAGCCACGTTCCACCTACCTCGACGAGCTCGAACGCATGGCCGTGCAGGTGCATCGGATGCTCCATATCGGTGGTATTTTTGAAGTGCACCGAGACGCGGTCGCCGCGTCGTACGAGAATTTTTGGCGTATCGGGCCATGTCGCCCCGTTGATCGTCCAGCGATTGCTGCCCCACGCGCCGCCCCCAAGCGTGAACTCGTATCGCAACGATCCAAGCGTTTCGGCCGACGGGGCGGCCGCCCCGCCCGCCGCCTTTTCGTAGGTGAAATAATCGACGCCGACTAGCGTCTGCGGACTCTCCGCCGGCTGTGCGTTTTCCATCCCTTCGGTGTAAAAGAGTGCCGCCTGTTGGTGCGGGGCCGGCCCCCCCGTGAGGCCCTGAAGCAAGAACGCACCGGGCTTTCTCACTTCGAAGTAGGCGTCGTAGCGTTCGCCGACGCCGATTCGCAGGGCGTCGACCGCAATCGGTGACTCAAGGCGATTCCCGTCGCTGTGGGTAACCGTGAAGCGATGCCCGGCGAGGCTAACGTAGCGTGTCTCGGTCGGACTCGCATTGAGGATGCGCAGCCGAACGCGGTCGCCGAGCCTGACGGCGAGTCTGCGCGTTCGCGGATACGTGGCGCCGTCGATACAGTGTGCCGCGTACGCCACCTCATCTCCCATCTTATGAGAGGAACGCATCGCCGTCATTGCTAGCGCCTCCGGTGAACCCGGCAGCATCGTCATTGGAACGCCGCTGATACCACGCTCGGCGGCGTCGACCGTGCTCCACTGCGGAACGTCGTGAAAAACAAGCGCGAACTCCCTGTCAGCCGGCTCATCGCTGGGATCGTCGACGACGAACATACCGAAAAGCCCGCGTGAAAGCCCCATGTGAAAGGCGTGATCGTGATACCAGCGCGTTCCGGGGGGACCTGCGGTAAACTCGTACAGGAATTCGCCATTTTCGAGGACTGGCGGCTGCGTCACTGAGGCAACGCCGTCCATGGCGTTTGGAAGAATCATACCGTGCCAATGCACGCTCGTCGGTATAGCGACTCGACTGACGTAGCGAATGCGCACGCGCTGCCCGTAGGCGGCTCGTAATACCGGTCCGGGGATCGACCCGTTGTAAGCCAAGCCGGCGAATGCAAGTCCGGGCGACGGCGAGAATTTCAAGGGCGCCGACGTCAGCGTGTAACTAATTACCTCGCTTGCGAGCGCCTGGTGCGTCCTTGGAAGGATCGCGGCCGCCGCCATCGCACTCATCCCGCTTTTCAAGAATGCCTTTCGTATCATCGCTTTCGCCGGTCACCTTTTCTTCAAAGAAGTGCGCGTCGGGAACATAATTACAGTCTGCCCAGCGGCCAAATGACGCCGCGAGAGATGCCCACAAAGCCGGCGCGCACGTTTCGCGTCGCCAGTGGTCCGGCCACGAACACTCCGCCGCTCTGAGCGAAGCCCCAAATGTGCGAGTCGTACGAGTAGTTTCGGTTGTCCCCAAGCAAAAGATAGAAGCCCATTGGAATACGGTCCGGAGCCTGCCAGAGCGCCCTCGGCGGTACGTCCGCCGTGCGGGGGTCGAGCGGGTCACCGTCGATGTAGATTTCGTAGTCCCGAATCGCTAAATCGTAGGCACCCGGTTGTTGCTCGGGCACTTCGTCAAGCGCCTTGCCGTTTCGATAGAGGATCCCGTCGCGGATTGCGATCTCGTCGCCCGGAACGCCGACCACACGCTCTACGAAGTCCTTGCCGCCGGATTCCACGGGCGGCACGAAGACCGCGAGGTCGTCGTGCCGGGGGGAGCGCAGCCGATAGGTTAGCCGGTCGACTAGCACGATGTCGTTAAGCTGCAGCGTCGGCCACATCGAGGCCGACTCTACTGAGTATCCACCGACCACGACCGTGATTAAGAAAAGCGCGGCCGATCCCGCGATGATTGCGAGGTCTAGAGACCTAGTTGCCGGCGTGGTTGAAGGCCCAATTGTACGGCCCTTTTTCGCCGACGCGAAGCGTACGATCGCCAAGATGCAGAGAACCCCGGCGAGTTCCAAAGGGGTCGACGAGGTCGATGCGGGTAGGTGCGCGGGCGGCATTTGTCCGACCAAGATCGCCGTGAGCAGCGCAACGACGATGCCGGCGAGCGTTTCGTATCCCAGCGTGGCGATACCCGGCGCGGCGCTCCTTCCAGCCCCGATGCGAAAGTGCCGCCAACCTAGCAGCAACAGAACTGCCACAACGATAATTTTAATGAGAAGCACGCGCCCGTAGGTGGACCCTACAAGATCGCCGATATGCCCAAGGTGAATAACCGACGCATACGCTCCGCTGACGACGATAATGGCGACGCACGCCATTGCGAGTGGAGTAAAAGCCACAAAAAGGGCTTGGGTCCGTTCCGTCGTTCTGACGTCGCGGGCCCGCCAAAGGGGCAACAATATCGCAGCAATTATAAAGAGGCCGCCAATCCACGCCGCGGCGGCGGCAAGATGCGCAAAGTCTACCAGCATGGCGATTGCGCGAGCGCTAAGGCTCGATTGAGCTAATGCATGACCCGATGCGCTGAAGGTGGCCAGCAAGATAACGATCGAAACGATCGCAATCCGGCTGAGCGGCTTCCAGGCGAAAAGTGCGACGAAGAGCACGACGACGGCGGCAACTAGGCGGACCAGGAACGCGACGCCCCAAATCGTTCGCAGCAGCGTCGCTCCGATATCCTGCCCAAAGGCACCGCCGGCGGCGGACGCCTGGACGATCAGGCTTGGGATGGCGACGGCCAAGAGTACGAGTGCGCCTGCGAGCGCGCCGCGCCGAGCGGTGGCGATGCCTCCGGGATAGGCAAGTTCCAACCGATCCAGCAAGTACCACCGCAAGAAAATCGCTCCGCCTGCAAGCAGCGCGCCCATCAGGCTTAACCACCGCAGTACCGACGCCGGCGCGGCGGATGGGTCGAATGGCGACGCGGCTTCCAGCACAGTACCCTGCGTCACGGGTACGCCAACGCCGATTCGATAGATGCCGTGAACGACGTGCGTATCGGCTGAAATGACGCGCCAGCGCACCGTGTAGATACCCGAGTCGAGCCGCCGGGGCAGGTTTACGATTACCCGCGTTGCGTCTTGCGGGTCGACGGCTGCGTCGCGGCGGTCGATACGCTTTCCGTGACCGTCAAAGACTTGCATGGCATTTGAGTCGAGCAGCTCGACCGGCTCGTCAAAGGATATCGCGATCGCCCCGGCCGGCTGCTGGTAGCTGCTATCTGCCGGAGGCTGCGCGCCGACGATGTAGGCGTGCGCTCCGGCCGCGCTCGGCGATAATGCCCAGAGCAACGCAAAAGCGAATAGTGCTTTCAAAAACAAGCGCGACCAGGCCCTCCGGAGCGCCATGACGCTCATCGGTGCGCGACGAACGGGCCGGTCAACGCATTCACGAAAAGCCCGACGAGACCGGCGAAGAGAATGGAACCGGAGATGACGTCCGGGGTCCACCAGATTCCGCCCATCGCGAGTGCGAGCACGGCGAGCAGCACCGCCCAGTACACTGCTGGAACCATAAATGCCGCGATTGCCCAGCGGGAGCTTAGCTGATCGGCAGGATCCAATCCGAAACCATCGGCGACGAACCCCGCGATCGCCGAGGCGACGATCACCGCGACGAACTGCCCGATATAATTTGAATGAGCTGCCGCGACGAAGGCATTCCCGGCAAGGAAGAGCACGACCATCGCGCCCGGCGCAAGCCGCACGCGCCGCGCAAGATAGAGAAAGAAACCGGCGGTTAGCAGGCTTTGCACGATGACCGCCAGCAAACCGATTCCCTCCTTATCGTACTGCAGCGTGAGCAACGTAAGGGTCTCGTGTGGTATGCTGACTGGGGATATCGGCGCGTTCATCTTTTCGGCCTCGCTTAAAAAGACGAATTGCGTTCCCCAGTGTACCAGCTCCATCATCGATGCCGCGGAAAGTACCAGCGGCAGCTGCGCAAGCAACGTTCGAGGCGGACTCGGCCGGTCGAGCACCGAGCGCACCGGGCCGGCGATGATCAAGAGCATCCCGACACCGATCAGGAGATGCGTCGGGCTCAAGAGAGCGTTGAACCCTTCCTCGAATCCCCAGAGCGCGTGTTTGGCCATATCGGCCAAACCGCCGGCGAGGCATACGATCAAGCCGGCGGCGGTAATGCCGTACCCCCTCGGCAGCGCAGCCTTCCAGGGGTGTCCCTGCCGGCGACCTGCGGCGACTGCGACGGCGGTAAAGATGTAGCTGGTAAGCAAACCGGAATAGAGCAGCGCATGCGCCGGCTCGAAAAACGTTTCTACCGTCGAGTGAAAATGATACCACGCATCGATCATGATGCCGCCGGAGAGCCATAGCGAGGCAACGGTCATTGCCCAATCGTATGAGATATTTGCAGCGGGATGCGATGCCGCGTCGAAAGCGACTACGCGATGCATGAGACGCACCCCGCGTACTTCACGCGATCCCTGCTAGCGATGCTCGCCGTGCTCGTTGCGCCCGCGTGCTCGCAGACCACCGGGCGCATGCTCGCGGCAAATCGCGTTCTCGACGCGCCATCTCCCTGGCCGGCGCCGCAAGCGCTTCCACCCGATGCGGCACCGCACATTCTAGCAGTATGGATGAACGAAACGACGATTCGACCCGGCCGGCGATGGATGGGGCGAATCGTGACGTCAACCAACGTGGCGAGTGTCGAAGTGCGCACCGAGTCGTTCTCTTTCGCGGCCGACCATCGCCGTTTTGGAGACTTCGTTTTCTCACAAGACGTCCTGGACATTATCCCGCAATACCGTCGTGCCTACACGCTTCACATTATCGCGCGCAACACGCGCGGCGATACCGACGAGCGCGTCGTGCCGATACTCATTCGATAGCACTTCATGCGGTACCAGAGTTATTTGGCGACGCAGCGAGCATGAGCTGACTGACGCAGAGGCCGACGATTCCCGCCTCGACAATCGACCCGAAGACGAAGCTCGCATCCCACCACGTTCCCCCAAACAGGGGAACCGCGAAGGCAAAATACGCCGCAAAGTAGGTCGACGGCACGACGAATCCCAGGAGCCGGAACGCGTTAGGACGCTCCGACGAGGGTCGTAACTTCGCCACGACAATGTCCCCCACGAGCCCTGCTGCAGCCGACGCAAGCACGACCAGCAGAAGCTCTTTGAAATCGCTCGAAAGCTCACCGCCGATCCAAAGCTTTTCGACGATGCAGAGTATTATGAGCGCGCCGAAGTGCAGCCGCTTGCGAACGCATAGGTACAAGACCGCCGCGGCAAGCAGCACGCTCTGCCAAATTATAATTGAGATCTCCAGCGCTTGCCTGTAAAAGAGGAAGACGGATAGAATGAACTGTTCGCTGTGATAGGCCGTTTGCGACAATGGGTGGTCACGCATCAGGGCTTCGGGATAAAAGCCATACTGCGTCAGGAACTGCGCGATCTCAAAGGCGAGCCCGAGCGCGACGAGCATCGGCAGTTGCTCGAGCAGATTCGATGGGTCGGGACGGGCGAGCGCACTGCGGACCGGGCCGGTAATCAGGAAAAAGAGGCCGGTGAGCAAGAACAGGTGGGGGGGGCTGAGCAGCAGATCGAGCTGGTGCTCAAAACCGAAGATCGAGTGCCAGACGGCGTCCAGCGCGCCGCCGACGAGCAGCGCCGCGACACCGACCACGCTCTGCGCGTAGCCGTGGGGGACGGCCTTCCAAAACGAGCCGGCATGGCGATAGTTGGCGGCGATTGCCACGCCCAACACCGCGGCGGCAAAGACCGCACCCGTGTACATGGTCATGTGCCACGGATTGAGAAATGACTCTACGGCCATGAAAAGGTGCTGGTGAGCATCGATGAAGAGGCCCGTCATGATCCAGACCGCTGCCAGCGTCACCAGCCAATCGAGCAGAATAGGGGCTGCGGCACGCTGCGCGCGCAAATCGCGGGGGGGCGAAGGCGCGGCGGCTCCCGCGGCCGGATGCGCCAATTTCATTTCACCTTCTTTCTCGTGGAGCATTTCCCGGGCACTACGGTTGTGACGGAATGGGGCGTGTCGCTCTTGGGCGCTCCGGTCCAGCGAACGATCTCGCCATTTTCATAGTATTGGCTGGCGTCCCAACTGATTGGCCCAGGCGTCTTCGGCGTCGCCGCGATAAAGGCAAACTCATCGAACTCTTCGGGCATGAGACGCCCCCCGCTCCAAGAGATGCCGGTGATAATTCCTCGCGTTTTCTGGAGTGTGAACTGCCAGCCGGCCTTCGGTTGGACGGCAAAGACGACCACGCCCTTCGGAATCGCTAGGTCGATTCGATTCGTCGGCACGTTTCTCTCGACGGGAACGCGAACGACGAACTTCGCATAGCTGCAAGCGGGCGTCTGCGTATTATTGGAGTCAGGGAACACGCGCACGTGTCCCATCGCGCCAATTGAAGCCGCGCCGAACGCCAGAAGCAAAGCACACGTTGACGTTGCAACTGCGCGCATTAGATGGTCGTCACCAAGAAGGGAGCCGTGTAGACCGTCTTTCCACCGACGAACTGCAGCCAAAAATCGTAAGGCTGAGCGCTCGGTGCGAGAATCTGAAATTCGAACTCGTTGCCGATGTTGAGGCCGGGCGGCATCGGCGTCATCGCCATCATCATACTGTCGCCGCAATCGTTCGAATTGGCCGAATTCAGCATGGCCTCGCTCATGCCGTGGGCGTGCATGTAGGCGAGATCCTTGACGCCGATAAAAACACCGTGAGCCATCACGCCGAGGTACGGATGAAGATCTCTCGCCGGCCGGCCGTTCTTGAGGATGCGTACGGAAACGGTGGAAATCTCCCCGATCGGGACCGCTGTCGGGTCGATCGTTACCGTGTATGGGCCGACGACGACGGTTCCGCCGGGCGGGTGCAGGTGCCGCGCCGGCGCCACACTGCTCCCCGAGGGAAGGTCGAAACGAAAGACCTGTCGCCCGATGCCGTGCGGCAACCCATCGATATAGATGTGGTAGCCGCCCTGCCTCTGGGGCAGGTTGAGGTCGATGTCGAGGTGACCGTTCGATTGCAAGACCGGGTGTACGTGCCGGAAGTCGACGAGGTCGTCCGAGACGACGATCATGTGCATGATCTTCGTCATATCGATATCGTAGGCTGTGACTACGCGCCCGTTGTGGACTTCCCACATGTCGATATGCGTCGTGCCACTTGGCCCGGGAGTCTCGTGCAGGTAGGCGTTCATTGGAACCGTGCCGTTGAAGATGATGTCCTTGCCGGCGATGTTTTCCGCTGCACGAACGCAACCGGGCGTCGAAACAAATAAGGCGGCCATAAGCGTAATTCCGATCGCGACGGTTCTCGCGGCGCTCGCTCGAAAATGCATGCTATCCTCCCGTTACGCCGGCAGCCCGGGCGTCGGCGGACAGCCGTTTTAGATCGATCTCCCCTATCTCAACGGACGAAATGCGTTTTGCGCGATTGACGAAGACGATGGTTGGGAAACTGCCCTGCAAATATTGCTGGGCAACGGTGAGGCCGGGGTCGTACGCCATTGGGTAGTTGACGGCGAAATAGCGTGCGAAAAGGCGAACGTCTTCGGACGTCTCGACCGACTGATGGTCGGAGGCAATATCGCTCCCCGTAACGGCTACGATCGAGAGACGGTCACCGAAAGCTCGCCGTAATCGTCTGATGGTCTGAGTCTCTCGCTGACAGTGCGGGCACCACGTGGCGAAAATCTCAAGCATGATCGGCTCGGCAATCCGCCTTGAGTCTAGGTGAGATCCGGTCAGCGTTGTGACCGCAAAGGGCGGGGCAACGCCGCCCTTTGTTAGTGAGGCGTAGGCCGGTGCTTCAGTTGCACTCGGCGGCACGCTCCTGCGTGCGACGAACGTGATGGCCGCAATGCAGATCGCGAGAGCAACTGTAACGAAGGCGGCAACGGCGCGAACTTTGGGCGATGTGACGCTTTCGCGCGATGCTCGCCGAACGACTCGGCGGCGCTCCGCTCGGGTACTCATAAAACGGAAATCCCAAACAACGGCGCCGTGCGCCGTGAAATGCGAAACATAGGGTCTCCTCCTGTGGGACGACGGTACGGACGATGTATGGTGGCGCGCCCTAAGCGCGCAGGAGCGCTACCGTCGGAGGAGGTCGTGCAAGATGGCGACGGGTTGCCGGCGTGCGTCTTGGAAGCGGCTCTTGCGCGTCGCGTACGCAAAACTGGGGCGCACGCGAGGCAGATTCAACTTGCGCTATGGCGATGACTGCATCGGCGATCGCGCGCACTACCGCGCACGCCAGCTTACCGATGACCCAGCTAGCCAGCGCCAGCACGGCGAGCGTTACCGGGATGCCCCTGGCGGCGTGAGCCGCCTCAAGCGATTCGCAGAGCGAAAAGAAGAGTGCAGCCGAGACGAAGATGGTCCCAGATCCAGGAAGGCATGCCTGGAGCCGCGTGGCAAGGACGCTTCCGTCAGCCGCGCGGCCGCCTCGCCATGCGAGCGCCGCGAAAAACGCTACGAAACTTGAAGTAACGGCGAGCGCCAGCGACACGATTGCACCGTGGAACGGGCCGCCCAACTCATGATCGGCGCCGAAGAGCAGCCCGTGGGCGATCAAGGAAGCGGGCACGCCCAGGGCCAGCGCTGCCGGCAGCCTCTGCAGCTTCACACGCTTGGATTCTTCACGCACACCGACTTGAACCTGGGTCGGAACGAATCTCGTCTTGGGTTTCATTCATGACGTGCCTGCGGTCGGGGACAGGCCCAGCTTCGCCAGCGTTGTGCCGAGGATGCGCTGGAGCTCGAAGCCGACGCTGCGCTCCAGCGCCAGCGCGACATCCGGACGCTGCGCGAGGAACGTCTGCAACGGACTGCGGGGCCAGCACATCACTCGGGTCGCCGTTTGCGTCAGGACGTCGATGTCGGCCAGCGTGTCGGCCCGCAGATCGATAGTGCCGACGAACTGGCCCGCTCCGAGCTCGGAGATCTTTTTGCCACGATAGATCACGTCGGTGGCGCCGCGCAGAATCACCGAAAATCTCACCTTTTCCCGATCGTGTATCACAATTGAATCATGCGGCGCGAGGTCGTCCCATACACCCATTGCGAAGAGATCGCGCGACTCTCGAGGCGTTAGCGATGGGAATGAAAGCTGCCGAAGCTGCGCTTCATCCGCGGTGAAGTGCACCGGTCGCCGCTCGACGATCAGCCGGACGATCCAATAGCAGTTGATCGCGATAAAGACGACGTTCCACTCGATTGCGACCCGCAGCGGAGCGCTCTGCATCGCGTAATATGGAATTAGCAGTGACGCCGCCAGCACGGTCAGGAGCCTCAGCCAGAGGATGTCGCGCACCGCGTAAGACGCCAGATAAATCACGTTGGCAGCGGTGATCCAAACGATAGGAGTCTGCATTTGGGCATCTTCGCGGCACCCCCAGCCCTGGCATTCGTAGGGCCGTTACCGGTCCGCCTTTTCGAGAAGGGGTGATGCGGCAGGTCTCCCGCACCCGATCGGCGGCCTTTCGCCAAAGGACTCTCCGAACGAAAACGCAATTCGCGCTCTGGGACACGCTACGGAGAGCTACCATGACACCGGCAGAAGAACAAAACAAGGCCATGGCTTTGCAGGCATTCGAGACACTATTTAACAAGCGCGACTACGCCGCGGCCGAACGCTTCTGGTCGCCCGGCTACATCCAGCACAGCGCTCACATTCCTCCGGGGCGGGAAGGCCTCTTCGATTTGGTCAGGGCCGCTCCAGCGACGATGAGATATGAGAATAGCAAGATCGTCGTGAACGGCAATTTGGTAATGATGCACGGGCGGTTCTCGGGGCTCGGCAATGTGCCGAATTGGATCGCGGCCGACATTCTTCTCGTTGACGGCGACGGTCGCTTGGCCGAGCACTGGGACGTTATCGAGGACGAAGCTTCGCGCGAATCGTCCAAGAGCGGTCTTCCCATGTACGGCGACACATTTCCTAACTAGGCCTGGGAAGGATCATCTGAGTGACAGCACCACACGCTTCCGCGAGTCTCACCGCTCCGACGCAGTTCGTACAGTCACCCGCCGAACGGTACGCGTATCGTCGCTTTGGGAAGGGGGGCGGCTTACCATTGTTGCTCTTACAGCACTTCACGGGGACTCTCGATAACTGGGACTCCGCGCTGACCGATGCGCTGGCGGAGCGTCGCGATGTTATCCTTTTCGATAACGCCGGCGTCGGCGGTTCCTCCGGCAACGTGCCCGACAGCATGTCCGAGATGGCCGAGCACGTCATCGCCTTTCTCGACGCGTTGCATATCGATCGCGTCGATATCCTTGGATTCTCGTTAGGCGGCTGCATCGCGCAAGTCTTAGCGCTGACCCACCCTAACCGCGTTCGCAGGATGCTGCTGGTCGGCACGGCGCCCGAGGGCGGCGAAGACATCATGCACTTGGACAAGCCGGAGCTGGCGAAGGTTCTGAACGATCGAACACTTACCGGATATGAGCCCCTTGGTGAGCTATTCTTTGCTCCGACCCCGACGAGCCAAGCCGCCGGAAAAGATTTTGTCCTTAGGCTATCGGCTCGAACCGCAGATCGAGATCTCCCATCGGGGCCTGAGGTTGCCGGGCAGCAGATGAGAGCCTTTCATGCTTGGGAGGCGCAGCGCTCCGATCGATTCGGAAAGCTCAAGCAAATCGAGCACCCTTGCCTCGTAGTTCACGGCGCGTTGGATGCAATGATCGGCTCCATCAACGGCTACCGGCTGGGCCAGAATCTGCCGAACTCCGTCTTGCTGATGTACTCGGACTCGGCGCACGGCGCTCTGTTTCAATATCACGCGGCCTTTGCCGACGCTGCCTGTCGCTTTCTGGAAGACCAATCCGATCGGGCAATCTCCTAGGCACAGCGCCGCGAGTCGGGTCAGCGCCGGCAAGGCGGTTTGTCTCAGCGCGCCGCTGCTGCCGGCTCCGCGGTTGCGGCCCGTTCGATGAAACGCGCAACCGTGTCCGGCTTCGAAACGTAGATCGCGTGGCTTCCGGGCGCTTCGGCAATCGTTGCCTTTGCGCGCTCGGCCATGAACCGCTGGGCGGGCGGCGGAATCATTCTGTCGGTCGTAGCGATGAGGTACCAACTCTGCTTAGTGCTCCAAGCCGGTTCCGCGACGACGCCGTTGAGCGCTTCGAGACCCCACGGCACCTGCGCGTTTGCCATGAACGATGCGAGTTCCGGATTTACATCGGCGGCAAAGGCCTCGGCAAACCTTGCCTTGTCCAGCATCAAAAACCCATTTTGCGGCGGGAGGATCGGCGGAGCGGGCGCGCCCGGGACCGGGTGTGCGATCAGCGCTGCCACAGACTCACCTTTGTCCGGCGCAAATGCGGTAATATAGACGAGCCCGGTCACTTTGGGATCGTTACCGGCTTGCGTGATAACGGCGCCCCCGTAAGAGTGGCCAACGAGAATGACGTCACCGCCGGCGCTGTCGACGGCGCGCCTGGTCACGGCCACGTCGTCCGCCAAGCTGATCGTCGGGTTCTGAACGACGATCACGTTGTAGCCGTCGTTCTTGAGTACCTTGTAGACGCCTTCCCAGCCGGAGCCGTCCACGAAACCTCCGTGAACCAAGACGATACTCTTCTGTTGCGCAGCTGACATTGAACTACTACCTCCTTGCGCGACGAGCATGAATACGCTCGTGCCGGCGAACAAGTGATGAAAGAGCCTATTGACACACCCGAACACCACAAAAAATAACGCGGCGCGAGCCGGAGTTCCAGCACCAATGCGTACAGTTGAAGGTACAGTTACGAGGCGGGAGTACAGTTAACAGCGTGGACGCTACCCAGCTACCACCGTTTGGGGACCTCTTGCGCGAGTACCGCATGGCGGCCGGCCTGACGCAGGAGGAGCTTGCCGAGCGTGCGCGCCTGAGCCTTGCGGCGATCGGCAAGCTCGAGCGCGGGGCTCGTCAACGACCCTATCGCGCCACGGTTGCTCTTCTTGCCGATGCGCTATCGCTCGCTCCAAACGACTGCCTAAAGCTCGAGTGCGCGGCTCGCGGCGCACTCCTCGCATCGCAGCCGGCAGACGACGCCGGAACAGCGATTCATCTCCCGGTGCATTTCTCTGCGTTTGTGGGCCGAGAGCGCGATCTGGAAAACGTCGGCGAGATGCTCGCCACCCATCGCCTCGTTACGCTCGCCGGCGCGGGCGGCGTCGGCAAGACGCGCCTGGCAATACGTGCCGCAGAGCGGTTTATCGTCGCGGCGGATCCCACGCGTCACCAACTCGATGGCGCCTGGTTTGTGGATTTCTCGACGCTGTCCGAGGGCGCGATGGTCCCGATCGCGCTCGCTTCCAGTATCGGCGTCCCTCACTGCCGGACAATCGCTGCGCTAATTACCTATCTACGGTCGCAAGCGTTCTTGCTGATCCTCGACAACTGCGAGCACCTGTTGGATCCCATCGCGCACGCGGTCAATGCGATCGTCTCCAGCTGCCCGAACGGCCGGGTCTTGGCAACGAGCCGTCAAGCTCTTTCGGTTGGAGGCGAGCGGATCTATCGCGTTCCCCCGATGAGCCTCCCGGATGCAATGGAGCTGTTCAAGGAACGTGCCGAGGCGACAGACAGCCGGTTCGAGCTAGCAGATTCGATTATTCCTGCGGTGGAAAACATCTGCCGCCGGGTCGATGGCATTGCGCTGGCCATCGAGCTTGCCGCGGCCCGCACGAACGCGTTCTCACCGGCCGTTATCGCCGAACAACTTGGGGAGCGTTTTTCACTCTTGAGCGGCGGCACCCGAACGTCGCTTCCGCGGCACGAGACGATGAATGCCCTTTTCGACTGGAGCTATGACCTGCTCGACGCCGCCGAGCGTGAGCTATTTCGTCGATCCGGGATATTTGCCGGCGGCTTCACGCTTGATCTGGTCAGCGCGCTCGAGGGAGATGAGAAGCGCGACGCTCCGCGCAAATTGGCGCGCCTCGTCGATAAGTCGTTCGTACAATGTGACATTCACGCGGGCCCGCGTTACCGGCTGTTGGAGCCCGCTCGCCACTATGCGCTCCAGAAGCTTCGCGAGCGGCGGGAATACGACCGCGCGGCGCGATCGCACGCGCTTGCACTTCTCGCCCTGGCCGAATACTTCGATTCTAAATTGGAGTTGACTCCGGATCACGTTTGGTACGCTCAGATCGAGCGCGAGCGCGACAACTTTCGCGCCGCATTCCAATGGGCCCTTGGCCCGCACGGCGACGCGGCCATCGCCCAACGGCTGGCGGCGTCGAGAACCGCAACGTGGAGCGGCTTCGCGTCGGGTGAAGTCCGCGAGTGGGTCGGCGCTGCCCTCGAAACCTGCGGCGAGTCCACAGCGCTGGCGGTGCCGGCAAAGCTCGCAATCAACGCGGCGCGAACGGCCGCCATTTTCGGACCGTCTTGGCATCCGAAAGAGAGTCCCGACGCGCGCGTCCCCGATACGCGCGTCGACGAGTGCAGGCGTGCATTGGCTCTTCAATCTCCCGACGATCTTCGTGCCGTCGGATTGGCGCAATACTGGCTTGGAGTAGCCCTTCGGGACTGCGGACGTTACGATGAGGCTGATAACGCTCTGCGCCAAGCACGGGCCGCCGCGCGCTCCGTGGGAGCGCAGACAGAATACAACGCGGCCACCACGTCCTTGGGGGCGGTACGTTACGGCGCCGGCGACTTAACGGAGGCGCGTGCACTCATTACCGAAGCGCTGCAGCTCAGTGAAGCGGCCGGATCAGATCGGGTAGCTGCCGATGCGCGCGTAGCCCTCGCAGAGGTCGAATTCGCCTCGGGCCGGGTCAAAGAGGCGCTCGAGCTAAACGAGAAAACGGCCGGGTTCTTTCGATCTCACTCGAACCTCATCGGCCTTCCCCTGCCGCTTTGCAACTCAGCCGCTTGCCTTGTCGTGTTGGAGCGTTACGACGAAGCGCGGGAATATGCGGCTGAAGCGTTGCGACGATCGCTCGCGATCGGGAGCGTTCACTGCGCGTTTTGGGCGATGCAGCATCTCGCCGCGGCCGCCGTTTTCGGGAGCGGTCCGAGCAACAATAACGCGACGCTTCAGCGCGCGGCAAACATGCTTGGATTCGTCGACGAAGCGACGACCCAAAGAGGAATACCTCGGTATGTAACGGAGCAGCAGGAGTACGAGAAGATGATCTTTGCCCTGCGCGAAGCCCTCGGAGACGACAGGCTTGCAAGCTGCATGGCTGCCGGAAAAGCGTGGACGGAGGAGCAAGCCGCGGCGGAAGCGTTCGCAATCTAAGCCCGGCAGCAAGGGCGTCGGCGATAGTCTTCAGGTCAAGAAGCGTAGCCGCTCACATCGGTAACGGCTTGGGCAAACGCCTGCGGATCCTCCTGAGGCACGTTATGCCCGATGCCCTTGAGGACCCGGTGCGAATACTTGCCCGAGAATTTGTCGCGATAGGCCGTGCCGCTCGCGCCCGCACCATCGAAATCGCTGGCAATCGTGATCGTCGGAATGGCGATAACCGGGTTTTCGGCGAGTTTCGCCTCCAGCGCGTCGTATTGCGCCTCACCCTTCGCCAAGCTCAGCCGCCAGCGATAATTGTGGATCACGATGGCGACGTGATCGAGATTGTTGAATGACGCTGCCGTGCGATCGTAGGACGCTTCGGAGAAGTGCCACTTCGGCGAAACATTGGTCCAGATGAGTTTGTTGAACGCATATCGGTTTGCACCATAGCCGACTCGCCCCCGCTCGGTGGAAAAATAGTACTGATACCACCATCCGTATTCCACCGGCGGCGGCAACGGCGTGCCGCCTCCGCTCCAGAATTTGAGATTGGTAATCAGGTAGCCGCTCACGGAGACGAGGGCCTTGCAGCGCTGCGGCCAGAGCGCGGCTACGATATCGGCGGTTCGCGATCCCAGATCAAATCCGCCAATAACGGCTCTTTTGACTTTGAGCGCATCCATCAGGGCGATAACGTCCACGGCCATCACCGCTTGCTGGCCGTTGCGGAAGGTCGAAGCCGAACGAAAACTAGTCGAGCCGAAGCCGCGCATATAAGGAACGATCACACGGTAGCCGGCCGCCGCCAACAACGGCGCGACGTCGACGTAGCTGTGAATGTCGTACGGCCAACCGTGCAATAGAATTACGGGAGGGCCATCTGCGGGGCCGGCTTCGGCATAGCCAACGCTGAGCAAACCCGCATCGATCTGCTTGCGCGAGGCGAACGACGTATGCGCGCCCGGCTTCGCCGGCAGATTTGCGGCGAGCAGTTTTCCGACTTGCGCGTTGGCGGGCCGCGCCCCGGCCAGCTGGGCACCGGCGAGGGCCATTCCAGTGTTACGTAAGAAGCCGAGGCGATCGTACTTACTCTTTTCGGGCATTTTTATCTCTCCAACTTCACGAACGGCAGGGTCGCAAGGCCCTCACCGGCATTGTAGCGCGAAGCGCCGGACGCTCACAGTGACGGTGCGCCAGTTCACCCGGACAGTTGCGCCCCGTAGTCTCCGAGGAAACGACGTTTGGGCTCTCTAACCCCTCGGCATTAACCATGCCGCTGACCGTGCACGGCAAACCTGCCGAAGCCGAGCGATCATTGAAGCTCGCATCGTCACTCATTACGGCGCGCCGCTGCGCGCGGCGCCGGCGAGGCCCTGGCCGCGGTCGAGTCGGCCTGAATGTCTTCCACGACGGTTATGGAGTGACGTAAATGTTGGTGTGGTTACAGATTTCGGCTTTTGCGGCGATCGGTCAGTTTATCGTCATCGCGATCGGCGCAGTGTTCGCCTATGCCCAGCTAAGCGGCCTGCGCCGCCATCAGGAAGCCGAATTGGTCCAGAAGATCTTCGAGACCCTTAATGCGAAAGAGTTTGCATTGGCGCTCGATTTCGTCTACAAAGAGCTGCCCGCCCGCTTAAAAGAACCGGCGTACGTTCGCGACATCGCCGAAGGCAGCGCGACCGCGGCAACCCACTGCGAGCTTCTCGTTATGCACTTCTTCAACGGCCTCGGATTGCTCGTGCATACTGGAATGGTGGGAGAATTTCCGATCGTTTCGATCGTTGCTTCGCCGTGCCTTCGCGCATGGGACCGGCTGACGCCCGTGGTCGAGCTCATGCGCCGCCGGTATCCGCATGCGTACACTCCGTTTGAATCGTTGGTCGCGCGCTCGCGCGCGCTTAGCTTAACCACGATCAACGAGCGGTATCGCGCCGAGACGCCGCGGCTTCGAGCCCAGTGGGAGAGTACCGCTCGCGACCTCGCGTCGAATCGAATACGTTTACTCGATGAGGGCGGCTCCGAAGATCCGCCGCGGGGTGCCCTCACGTGAGGAA
The DNA here is from genome assembly GCA_036489315.1 of Candidatus Cybelea sp. Lineage (NCBI taxonomy): Bacteria > Bacillati > Vulcanimicrobiota > Vulcanimicrobiia > Vulcanimicrobiales > Vulcanimicrobiaceae > Candidatus Cybelea > Candidatus Cybelea sp. The sequence continues at coordinate 14,527 of DASXFZ010000015.1, read as the reverse complement.
GCGGTAATGTCTGGGGAATATACTTCTAGCCAAACGACCCTTTTCGAGAAAGGCTGAGGCTGCAACAAAATGGTCCAAGCGATGATTAAATGCCCCAAAACGGGCAAACTCGTCCCTTCCGGAATCGTGTTCGGAACCCTCGCTGCGTTCGACGCGACCATGTTGGAGAACAACACGGTACAGTGTGAGGCGTGCGGCGCCTCCCACCTCGTCGATAACTCTACCGTTAAAGTCTTCCCTAGCGAGCCGCGCTAGCTGCGAACAGGCTCCAGCCGTACTGCAGCAAAGGCTTCGCCTTCTTGACCAACGCAAGGCTCCGTGCGATTAAGCCGGAGTCGCCGATGTCCGCGTCGGAGAGTTTCTCACTGACCATGAACGTCGCGATCTTGAAATAGGCCGCGATCGGACTCCCGGCGAGCGCTTCGAATCCGCGAGGCATCCGCTTGAGCGCACGTTCTCCCTCCGACAGTGCGAGCCCGTTGCGTTCGAGGGCACGTAATACGCTTTGAAAGCGCTTTGGATCCGAGGCCATCGCTTCCCGCCAGTGCTGAAGCGGCTCTTTCTCGAGCTGGTAGAAGCCGGCGACCGCGAACGATTCCTTTGGCGCCACGTGGATGTAGAGACCGCCGGGGGAACCCCGTAGGCCGCGGTAGGGAAGATACGTTCCAAGGTTGGTCTTGTACGGGCTTTTGTCGGGCGAAAATCGCACATCACGGTAGATGCGAAATCCGACGCGCGAAGGATCGGCGTCGATCGGGATCGACGCTTTGCGTAGGGCGCTTGCGAGGTCAACCGTCAAAGCTCGCAACGGCGCCAGGCACTCGCGTTCGTAGAGATCTTTGCGCGACGCAAACCACTCACGGTCGTTGTTCTTCTTCAAGTCGCGAAGAAACTTGAGTGCTTGCGGCGAGAAACCCGTAAACGCGTCTACTGCTGCTTTTGCCATCGTCACTCGGATTCGGCCCGGGCAATTGCCGGGCCTCGCGCGCATCGTAGGCGTCCTCTGCCTACCATCGTTATTATACCGCAACTCGGGGGGCTTGCCGCAAGCCCCCGAGCTTGGCGTACAGTCAACAAATGCCGATCACCGAGCATGCGGTGCTAATCGCGGGCGCAGGCCCGACGGGGATGATGTTAGCGGCGGAGTTGGCGCTGGCCGACATCGACGTTGCGATCGTCGAGCGCCGTCCTACGCCTGAACTTGCCGGCTCGCGTGCCGGCGGACTGCATTCACGCACGATCGAAGTCCTCGATCAGCGCGGGGTTGCCGATCGCTTTCTCTCGCAAGGGTATACCGCCCAGGTTGCGCGATTCGCCGATACGACGTTGAACATCAGTGATTTTCCCACGCGGCACAACTACGGTTTGGCGCTCCGGCAAAACCATTTCGAGCGCATTCTCGCCGGCTGGATCGAAGAGCTCGCGGTCCGAGTCTATCGCGCTTGCGAAATAACCGGGCTCACGCAACATGACGCCGGCGTCAAGGTGGAGTTGTCGGACGCCGCCGTGGCGCGAGCCGAGTATCTCGTTGGATGCGACGGCGGCCGCAGCGTCGTACGCAAAGCGGCCGGCATCGACTTCCCCGGATTGGATCCGACGACGAGCAACATCGTCGCCGAAGTCGAACTGGCGGATGAGCCGCCGCAGTGGGGTATCCGTCGCGACGCTGCTGGTATCCATGCGCTCAGCAAGTTGGAGAATGGCGACACGGTGAGAGTTTTGATAACCGAGCGTGACCTTCGTACGAGCGAAGCGACGCTTGCGGATCTTAGAGAAGGGCTCGTCGCCGCCTATGGGACCGATTTTGGAGCCCACAGTCCGACGTGGATCTCGCGCTTCACCGATACGACGCGGCAGGCGGCGGCATATCGTAATGGCAGAGTGCTCGTCGCCGGCGACGCCGCACACGTTCATCCGCCCGATGGCGGACAAGGTCTCAACACCGGCGTTCAAGACGCGGTGAACCTCGGATGGAAACTGGCCCAGGTGGTGAAGCAAACGTCACCCGAGAGCCTTCTGGATACGTATCACACCGAGCGACACCCCGTAGGAGCGCGCGCATTGCGCCACGCGATGGCGTCGATTCCGCTTCGCAGCGATGAGGCGCGGCCTCGTGCCCTGCGTGATATCATCTCCGAACTCCTCATTATGGAGGAGCCCCGAAAACATATTGCCGGGATGCTATCGGGCCTCGATATTCATTATGACCTTGGCAATGGACACCCGCTGCTCGGACGCCGCGTGCCCGATCTCGACCTGATCACTGCAGCCGGTATCCTGCGCGTATTCACCCTGCTGCACGATGCGCGCCCGGCGCTGCTGAACCTCAGCAACCCGAAGAGCCTCGACATCACGCCGTGGGCGGAACGAGTCAAACGCGTCGATGCACAACACAACGGTGCCTGGGAGTTGCCCGTGCTTGGTGCAGTCACTGCGCCCGCGGCGGTCCTGATCCGCCCGGACGGATACGTCGCGTGGGTTGGGGATGGAACCGATGATGCCCTCGCGGAGGCATTAACGACCTGGTTTGGAGCGCAGCGGTAATCGCGGCTCCACGCCGAACTCCATTTAGCACGAGGGAGTACGCCGATGAAGAACTCCGATCTTCGCCGCGGTGCGCTGAGTATATGCGCTGCCTCCATGCTGCTTTCCGACTGCAGTGGGAGCGCGGGCTCTCCGATAACTCCTCCAACCGCAAATCCGCAGCATTCGCAAACCTTCAAGTTCACCGGTGCGGCGCAAACGTTCACCGTGCCGCCACGCGTGACGCAACTGTCGATCGTCGCCGACGGTGCAAGCGGTGCCGGTAGCAGACGGCGCCACGGCGGGCGCGGAGCCTTGGTAGAGGCCACGGTTTCCGTCAAATCGGGGCAGCGGCTAACGGTTGTCGTGGGCGGGGAGGCAAAAAGCGCCCATGGCGGCTTTAACGGCGGCGGCGCGGGAACTTACGGTGGTGGCGGCAGCTCGGACGTGCGCACTGGAAAGGGTGCACTGGCGGATCGCATCGTTGTTGCTGGAGGCGGAGGCGGCGCAGGCGAGAGTTTCAACTGGGCCAGCAGCAGCAGCGGTTACTACTGGTGCTACGGCGGAGCCGGTGGCGGCGGCGCCCCCAAGACCGGTAAGGGTGGCGGGAGCGGTCAGTGCGACGGCGGCGGCGGCGGCAGCGGTGGCTCGCAAACGTTCGGCGGCGACGGCGGCTATGGCGGGCCAAACGAGGGTTCGTCGCGAGGCGGCAGTCCGGGGTGCGCCGGCACCGAAGGCAGTGCAGGCGCGCTGCTCGACGGCGGCGCGGGCGGCAGCGGTTGCGTCGGGGACGGCGGCGGCGGAGGCGGCGGATATGAAGGGGGCGGCGGAGGCGGCAGCGGCGGCTGCTGTTCCCTCACCGGCGCAGGCAGTTCGACCGGAGGCGGCGGCGGCGGCTCCTCGTTCGTCGAAAAACCGGCGGGCAGCGTTCACGAATCGCCTGGGATGGCACCGGCCGGCAACGGAAAAATCGTCGTTTCCTGGAGTTAAATAACTCGATCGATTTAAAGCCCGCTTTGGAGGCGCTACGTGAAACTTGCGCGATTTGCCGTCGCTCGTACTCAAACTCTTCTGGTGGCCTTCACCCTCTCTGCCGGAATCGCCGCATGCGGCGGCGGACTTGGCACGAACCCGGTGCAGCCGGGCTCTTCTGCGCTGCACGTCGCGAGTTTCACCGGAACAGCGGGCGCGCGCAAGACGCTCGTGTACGTTGCAGACCATGCGAACAGTTTCGTCGACGTCTTCAACCGCGACGGTCTGCTTCTGTACGTGCTGACAAAGGGCGTGAGTGCGCCCGCCGGCCTCTTCGTCGACGCGCAGCACAACCTGTGGGTCGCCAATCCTGGAGCAAACAACGTCCTGGTCTTTGCCCGCGGCTCCAAGAAGCCGACGCGGACGCTGCAGGATGTGAATCAGCCCAACGACGTCGCGGTGTGCGGCAACGGCACGGCGTTCGTCGCCGACGACCTCAGCCTCGGTGGTGTTGCCGTGTATCCGCCCGGCCACAAAAAGCCGGCGCGGAGGCTCGAGGCTCAACAGAGCGGGCGCGAAGGCCTCGAGTCCTACGTAACCTGCGACACGAAGGGCAACATCTTCGCGACTGGCTACATCGGGCTTTCGCCGTTCGCAGCGACCGTGGGTTGGCGAAGGGGGCGCGAGTCCGGATACTACCTGTTTCCTCAAGACGCATGGTCGACCAACGGCATCAAGGCGACGAACGCCGGAACGCTGCTGATCGCTCGGGACGCCGACTCTCGGCCGGCGCTGGTGGAGTTCACCGAGGCCGGTAAGCGGACGGGCAATGCCATAAGGACGGGCGCCGACGTGTGGGGCGACATCGCGCTCGATGTGAGGCAGAACGTCGTCTTCGGCACAGTCCCAAGGCTGAGCGCCGTCGTGGCGCTCAAATTCCCGAGCGGTTCGCCGAGCCGCACTTATATGGCCAACAACCTCGTGGAACCAGAAGGCGTGGCCGTCGATCCGGGGGACTGATGCTCTAGCACGTGGCGCAAAAACCAAGGACGTCGCGAAGAAAATGCGCTTCACGACAGTTAAAGACCGCGTGTGCCGGTCGAACGTGAACCAGTGGTGCACCGTGCAAAGGCGAAGGCATTGTTGAGGTCGTACGTAGCGCAGGGAGGCCCGTTGTTACTCCATTGCTACTGAACGGAGCGTACATTTTATGATGAGAAGTTTGCCTATCACGTGTTGCGGGCTGTTCGCGGCCCTGGTGCTGTTGGCAGGTTGCGGCGGCTCGACCGAGAGCTCGCTGACGCCGCTCTCGGGTCAAAGCGCGAGCTCCGCACAACACCGGGCGTGGATGAGCCCGCTGGCGAGCCGGAAGTCCAAACTACTCTACGTTTCGGCATTCAACGGAAGTGACGTCACCGTCTACGACTACCCCAGCTTGGAACAGATGGGAACCCTGACCGGCTTCTCGTCACCGAGCGGCCAATGCGTCGATGCCAAAGGTAATGTCTATATCGCCAATTTCACCAGCGGAGTCGTGGACGAATACGCTCACGGAGGCACGAGCCCCATCAAAACCTTTACGACCAGCGGCGACGCTTTCGGCTGTTCGGTTGACAAGGCGAACGATCTGGCGGTGACGGATTTCCTAGGGGTAAGTTACTCCGCCGGGAGCGTCACGATCTTTCCGAAGGGCTCCAGCAAGGGCGTCGTTTACAGCGACCCAAGTAATTGCCACTACATATGGAACGCCGGCTACGATAACAAGGGGAACCTCGTGATGATCGCCGAGAACGAAGCATCGGAGACCGTTACCTTTTGCGCGGTGCTCAAGGGAGACAAATCTCTAACGATGCTGACCGCGAGCGGATTCACGATCTACTCTCCTGACTCCACGATGTGGGACGGCAAATACATCGCTCTTGGCGATCAGCAGCTTGGCGGGGGCCTTCAGTCGGGGATGATTCGGGCCTCGCTGTCGGGTTCGACGTTAACCTCGCATGGTCAAGTCCTCTTGGCCGACACTTGTCAGGGTAACTACACCCACGTGGTTCAGCCGTTCATCGTCGGCCACAAGAACACGCCCGTCAACGACAGGCAAGGTGGCGTCGTCGTCGGCGGAAACGAAATTTGCAACGCGGACCTTCGTTTATGGCACTACCCGGCAGGCAATACGCCCTCCAAATCGTTCACCGTTCAATCGGGCGGCCAATCCGTCAGCATCGCCAAATAGATGCGACCAAAGGACTCCTAGCTTCTCTTTGGACGGTTCGTTAATGGTTTAAAGCGGCGTTAGCGGAAGCGTCACGTTTGTGCGCGATCGGTCGTTACCGGGATCCAGCCAGAATCGCGCACCAAGCGGGCGTCGTAGATTTGGTTGGAGAGGAGCATCCGCCAATGAACATTTCGATCAACGCCGCCTATGCATCAGCTGCATTAGCGGCCGCCGTGGTGCTGTCCGGCTGCGGCGGCGTGCCGTCCTCGACCTTCGCGCCTGCAGCATCGACGCAGCAACGCGTTACAACATCCGGGCCGAACGCACGCTCGAAGGCACGCTTCAGGCACTACGATCTCGTCACGCTGGACTCGCTCGGCGGAAGCGTCAGCTTCGCCATCAACATCAACGATCGCGGCCAAGCCAGCGGCACATCGCTGCTAAGCTCAAACGAAATCGAGCACGCCCAGATCTGGGAATATCCCCCGCGCACGATCGACCTCGGCACGCTGGGCGGCCCGAACAGCGCCATTTTCCAGTATAACCACGGGAGCGCCGGTCAGTTCGTGGGATGGTCGGAAACCTCGGCCACTGATCCCAATGACGAAAACTTCTGCGGTTTTGGCACGTCGCACATTTGCTTAGGTTTCAGTTGGCAGCGCGGTAAGATGAGGCCGCTTCCAACCCTCGGCGGAAACAACGACAACACCAACGACGTGAATATGCGCGGCCAAATGGCCGGTGCCGCCGAGACCAGTATTCAAGATCCGAGCTGCACTCCGCCGCACGTTCTCGATTATCTCGGCGTCATTTGGCAGCCGAACGGCAAGATCACCACGCTGCCGCCTTACGCCGGCGACACTGTTTCGTATGCGTACACGCTCACGCAGTCCGGACGGGCTGCCGTTGGCAATTCCGGCTCGTGCGCCGCTCCAACGAGTCACGCGGTCCTCTGGCAAAACGCCTCACCAATTAGCCTCGGAAGCCTCGGGGGCAGCGTCAACATCGCATTGGATATCAACGAACGACGCCAGGTCATCGGCAACTCAAACCTGTCCGGAGACACGGTGACTCACGCTTTTCTTTGGCAGCGCGGCAGAATGAGCGACCTTGGCACGTTGCCCGGCGACACCGATAGCTTCGCCGGCGGAATCAACGATGCGGGACAGATCGTCGGCGAATCGTGCGACGCGAGCGGAAACTGCCGAGGCTTCCTCTGGCAGAACGGTTCAATGAGCGACCTCAACGCGCTCATCGCGCCGAACAAGAACCTGAACGTGCTGTTTGGCGGCAACGTTAACGACCGGGGGCAGATCGTCGGCGCAACGGTCGACGCACAGGGACTAGAGCGCGCGGTCGTGTTGATCCCCGGCAGGGCGGGCCATGCTTTGCCGGGTGGCGCTTCTGCGCTTGCGGTTACGCCGCCCGGAGGCTTGCTGATGCGACTTCGGAACCCCCGTGCGAAGTTCTGGGATCTTCGCAAATCCGCAATTCCGCGATAGCGCAGAGACGGAGAGTTGAAGGTAGTGGTCGAGTTACGGGACGACGACGGCGCGGCGGCCACTGCTCTCCGACGCAGCCCAGGCATCAGCGATCGATGAGAGAGTGAAGGGTTGTGTCGGTACGTCAATCTTGTGATCGGCGATGAGCTGCATGTAGATCGGAATCTGCGCTACGACGTCGGCAATTGAGGCCGAGCCTGCGCCGCTTCCGGAAATACGAATATGCCGGCTGCGCAGGAGCGACGCGGGCACAGCCGCATCGGGACCGGCCATAGCCCCAATCTCGACATACGAGATGTTCGCACGATCTTCGTCCAAACCGTGCCGGCCCAGCGCACGGAATGCCGCTTCGGCCGCGCCGGCCCAAAGGAAATCAAGGACGATGCTCGGTGCCGTCTCGCCGAGTGCTCGATGGAGCGCATCCGCATCGGCTTCGGGGTCACCGATCAGCGAGACGGTTTTGGCATCGGCTTTCGCTATGCGTTCAAGCGCGGCAGCATTACGCCCGGCTCCAACGATCCGCGTGGCGCCGAGCACGCGCGCATTTTGGGCGGCAAGCGACCCTGCCATGCCGGTTACGCCGAGAATCAAAACACTGCCAAGGAGGCCGATCTCGCGTTTGCGTGCGTTCAACGTCAACCAAGACGCCAGACCGGGATTGACTCCGCCGGCTATCTGTACCGGGTCCGCCTCGGGTGGAAGCGAGATGCGCACGCCCTGCGGCACGGCCATACGTTCGGCAAGGGTGCCGTACGGCCGCGCAATATTTCCCGTGTAGATCAAGTCGCCGTCTGCCGTGCGCGCAACGGCGTCGAGGCCTGGGATCAGCGGCCATACGCCCGCACTTCCGTAATGACGTCCCGATGCCAAAGCGCGTACGATCGGGTGAATCCCCGCCGCAACAAGGCTAACGAGTTCGTGGCCTTCGCCGAGGATGGGCTCTGCGAAAGACCCGTATTCCGGCACGCCGTCGCGTGCCCTTATGATTGCCGCCTTCAATCCGCGTCCACGTCAAGCACGTTGTGTAAGTACTAAGCCGCGATTCCCCATGTGCGGTCGCGCTTCGACGCAAAAAAGATTTCTTCCATCCCGACCTCGCGCGGTTCGAAGAGCGAGCGCTAGCTTGTCCGATAACGAGGTGCGTTTCTCGTCAAAAGACGAGGCGCAACTTGGGAAACGAGCACTCTAGGTGCCCTCGCTTAATCTGGCCAGGGAGACGACCGCTCCGAGGCCCCCCGGCAGCCAGAAGATGCCGGCCGTTTTTGGCCTGCGCTCCCCCAGAAGAACCACCCCAAAAAGATGACCGCTGTGAAGGATTTGCTGTGGCAAAAGTCACAGTCCACGGCAGACCCGAGGACCTCGCACGCTTTCCCGGCCGAGGACTTCGCCTTTCATCTCCCCGGTCGAAGCAACTGCCTGACGTCTCGCGAGTGCCGCGTGGTCGAGTGAAGTTATCTCGATCTCTGTCATTCATTACTGAGGCAAAGTCGACGCTGACTAAAGACACTTCGATCTAAAGAAATGGAGCAAGGTTCCACAAATGAATACATTGAGTTTGGCCAAGTATACGTTAGGACTTGCGGCGGCCGGGGCGATGCTCGCGGCTTGCAGCAGCGGGGGCGGATCGGCGCTCGGTCCCAATTCAGTCGGAACGTCCAACGGGATGCACCTCGGCAGAGCGGTATCGCAAAACGGTATCCTGATTACCGCAGCCCACCCCAACCTGAACGCACACGTAACCCCTGACAAGCACCACCGCCATAAGAAGAAGAAAGCCGATCAATACATCGCGGACTTCAGCGCAAGCGACGTACTGGAGTTCGATTATCCGAAGGGCGATTCATCGATCGGAACGATCTCCGGCGTGTCGGAGGCCCAGGGCTCGTGCACCGATGTACTCTACGGTAGCGGCAAGAAGACCTTCTGGGTAACGGCGAGCGGCACGGATTCGTTCGAGCAGTTCAAGGTCGGCGGTACCAGCCCGATCGCGACGCTAACTACAACGGCCGGCGAACCGGTGGGTTGTTCCATCGATCCCAAGACCGGCGATCTTGCCGGGACGATGATCAACAACGGTGTGGTTGTGATCTACAAGGGCGCAAAGGGCTCGGGAACGGCTATCTCTACCCCGTTGGTTGAAGCATTCTTCTCCGGCTACGACGCCAGCAGCAACCTCTTTATCGACGGCTTCAACTCCCAAGGTGAATTCGGCTTGGTTGAGATTCCGAAGGGCAAGAACACCGCCGAAACCATCACGACCAGCAACTCGGTCGAGTTCCCAGGCAGCGTTCAATGGGACGGCAAGTATGTCACGGTGAACGATCAGGAAGCCCACACGATCGACCAGTACACGGTTAAAGGAACGACCGCGACGGAAGAAGGCACCGTCTCCCTCTCCGGTTCGTCGGACTGCGATCAAACGTGGATCGCCAAGGGCTACGTCATCTGTCCGGATGCCGGAAACGTCGACGGCGAAATCTACAGCTATCCGGCCGGCGGTTCGCCGCTCGCGACCCTCACGGGCAGTTTCTCGGAGCCGCTCGCATCAGTCGCAGCCGCCAAATAGTCTAACCAAGCCCTTCAATAGGGGCACCGTCAACGCGTACAATGGGCCAGCTCCGGCTGGTCCATTGCTTTTCCGGCCGAGCGGTTCAATCAGAAAGAGATCGGCCGGCTCCGCCGCCCTGAGCCGAGAGCCTCCAGTTGCGCCTTAGAATCCGGCGCTCGCAGCGTGTCGCGGATCTCTTGCGCGAGCCGCGGCGCCGCTCCGCCGATGCCCTCGCGCTGCGCCGTTGCATAGGCGCGCGCGAGCGAGTACGGATGACCGTGCGCCGACAAAAGGCAAAGCGCCAAGTCCGCCTGCTCGCGGGCCTGCAACGGCAGGTTGAGTGCGGCGTAGGCGTCGGCAGAGATTCGCGCGGCCATTCCGGCGTAACGCTCCATTCCGCGCGCCGACGCGAAGCGCGCGGTTTCATTGGCGTGGGTAAGCGCCCGTTCAGAGTCGCCCAGCGCCAAATGCGCCTCCGCCATCGCGAGCGGCGCCCGAGCGGCAAAGAGTGCGGTTCGTCCGTGCGTCGCAGCCTCGCGTGCGAGCGCCAGCCCCACTTTTGGATCGCCGCCAAGTGCGTGCGCCTGCGCCAGCAGCAGGGCCGAATCCGCAATCAGCTTCGGGTTTCCGGCGGTGCGCGCCGTCTCGAGCGCGAGCGTGCCGAGCGCCAATGCCTGCTCGAACTCCTCGCACTGCGTCAGCGCACTACAGAGTAAGCCGCTTGCGACCGCGACGCCTTCGGCGTGACGCGCGCATTCGAAGACGTCCAGCGCCTCCAGCGCATACTCGATCGAACGCGGCATGCCGCCGACGATCAGCTCGTGCACGACGCTGAGCTCGAGAAAGAGGCGGCCGAGCAGATCGTTGGGCTTGTGAGGCAGCCGGTCGAGCAGCCGCCGCGCGCGGCCCAGCGTGTGGAGTGCCGCCGCCGGATCGCCATGCAGACACGATAACTCTGCGCGATGGAACAGCGCGCCGGTGGCCACCCTGACGTGACCGCGTTGAACCGTGGGCGGCAGCCGTTCCGCGGCGCCGGCGGCCCGCTCGAGGTGCACGGTCGCGCCGGCCAAATCGCTGCCCGCGTTCCACGCCACGTACGCGGACGCCATTTGCAGAGTGACCTCGCCGATCGGCTCCAATTCGCCGGCCATCTCGCGAACGTGCTGCAGTGCCCGCGCGAACAGGCGCTGTGCGCGCTCGTTATCGCCGATATCGCTCGCAATTTCTACGCCGTAGCACCAGGCGCGCACGCCGTCGTTGGGATCGGCCGCCTCGATCGCGATGCGTTCGAGCAGTGCGAAGGCCGCGCCGAACGCCCCAACGAGACGAAGGTTTGCGACGCGATCGAGCTCGAGCTCGAAGCGGGTGGGAAGGCTTCGGACCGGCCGCGCCGACTCGCGCAGATTCGATTCGAGGTTCGCCAGTAACCGCTCGAACGCACGCCGCCGCTCGCGATAGAACTCGCGCAACGAGACGCCGAGATCGGCGGCCACCGCGGCGTGCTTTTCTCCACGCAGGTCGCAGCGCGTGACGATTGTGCGCTGCCGCGCGAAGTGCACGTTGCGCGTGTCGAGCTCCGTATCGAGCGTTGCCACCGCGGACAGCACCGCGGCGCGGATGCGCAGCAGCGTGAGCTTTTCGTCGATGGGAGCGTTTCCAGTTCGCAGTCCGCCGAACGCGCCACGCACCAGCGCGCTCTGCCGTACCGACTCCGGATCGTCGAGACGGCGCAGGAGACGCGACAGTTCGGCGAACTGCGACGGGCGCTTAATACGGGCTGTCCGGACTCGTCGCGACTCCGAATGCTCCCGAGAGACCGCTGGAGAAGCTTTGAATGGGCGTTCCAGAGGGATAGGCGACCTCCTGAACCGATGGGCCGAACGGATCGCTCACGAAGAGGTGCGCGTTCTTCTTGTTGAGTGCGATCTGGTAGGCGAGGTTAAAGCCTTTGATCTGCTGCGACGGCACGGTCGCTCCCGGCGGAAAAACGTCGACGCCCGGCAGGCTTTGATCGTCGAGCAGCAGATCGTCGCTCTTGTCGAACGCGAGGCCCCCCGCGTTATCGTACTTGATGTGAATGCCGAGATTCTTCCCTTTGGTCGACCCCGGGGCGAACTTGAGCACTTCGAGGTCGTTGTTGGTTGGATCGCTGTACGCTACGTAAAGCTTGTTTTGAGTATTCAGTGCGACGCCGGCCGGAAACGTCGCAAACGGGATGGTCGTCGTGGGCGTCGTGCTGCCTTTGGCGTATTCGTACAGGTTGCTGTGCGAGCCGTCGCCAAAATCGGAAACGTATACGGTGCCGTCGCGTCCGGCGACGACGTACTTGGGCCCAATGGTGCCGGTCAGCGTCTTCGAGTGCGTCGTCTGGCCCTTTGGATATTCGGTAACGGTTCCGGCGCCGAAGTTGCAAACGTAGAGCGTACCGCGCGGATCGACGTACAATCCGTCGGGGCCGGCGATCGCGTCGGTGATCTGGCCGGTCGGTGCGCCGGTCTTCTGAGAGAATATCGCGACGCGCTGATTGGACTGGTCGGCAACGTACAGCTGACCGCCGTGCTTGGCTTGCGGCGATAACCAACCGATGCGTGCGGCCGACGGCGCCGCGGCCGAGCCTGCGGGAGGAACGACGCGGGCGTCGCCCGAGCATCCCGCCGCCACGGCCGGCACGGCAACGAGCGCTAACGCGCTCAAAAGACGGTGTGCGTGCATCTCTTAAAACCTTTCTCGTAAACAGAGCGCAGAGGCTCCTTTGGTTTTGAGCCTGGCATCGCGCCACCTTGCGCGAGGCATGACCAAAACCTGACCCGGCGCGGGCACCTCAGGATGACGCGCCCGGGCGACGAAGATAGCGGCATGGAAGTGGGCTCGCTGCCGTCGTTCACGACTACGGAGTCAAACCTCGGCATGGGCGCGAGCCTCGGCAACAGCGCTCTGTGGATTCTCACTAAAGGTACGGGCCAGATCGAACGCGTCTTTCTCAATGACGCAGCGCAATCGTTGATTGGCACGATCGGGGTTCAATATGGTTCTCGTTCCAAACCGCTTGGCAGCTTAGGCTTTTCCGATACCGGCGAACCGTCAGATGTGCAGGAGTCCCCGAGCTATACACAGCTCTTTGCAGACGTCGGCAAACGCGTCTTTGAACTCCATCCCGCATATCAGCGCGTCAGATATACGCTCAAGAGCGTGATCGACATTGTGGAAACGACGTTCCTTCCACTCGGCAGCGCCAAGCCCGGGCACGAAGATCCTCCGCTGGTGTACATCATCGTCGACGTTATCAACCGCGACACGATCCTGCATCATGCTCGCGTCATCGGTTCTGCGATGCTGAGCGGCAGCACGCCGGCCGACGTACAGACGCGATTCGAAGCTAGAGCGAATGCGCTCGTCTCCATAAACAAGAGCCGTCCCCAGTGGGTTCGCATCTTCGGTCTCTCGGAACCGCCGACGCGATACGGGTGCGACTTCGACTACGGCGGAACGTACGACGCGACGTACCTGCATAACGTTCGCAACAACCTCGATGCCGTCGGCGCAGTCCTTGGCCGGCTCCAACTCGATCTCGCGCTGGAGCCGAATAAACCCCGCCGGTTCTGTTTTGTTGCCGGTGCCTACGCGCACGGTGACGTCGACGCGCTGCGGAACTATTTAACGCGCGAGGAGCCGCACGCGGCGCTCGAGCGGTCGATAAAGCACCTCGCGCAGGTTCTGCGCCACGGACGCGTGCTCACGCCTGATCCGGTGATCAATAATGGCGCGCTCTGGAGCAAAGTTAACATGCGCCGCGTGATGGCGACCTACCCGACAGCATGCGGGTTGACGAACGATCCAGGGAACTACCCGAACATCGTGGTTCGCGACTCGGCGTGGTTTGTGTATGGTAACGATCACTTTCTTCCGTCGTTCTCTCGCGATCTGCTCGACCACATCGCACGCCGCCAGTATGAGAATGGAAAGCTTCCGGAATACTTCGATGCGGTCACCGGTCACATCGAGGACGACGGACTGAACATCAACGACGACACGCCGTTATTCATCCTCGCAATCAATCACCATTTCCGCTCAACGGGCGATTCCACTTGGCTGCAGCAAATGTACCCGTCGGTCGCGAAGGCCGCGCGCTACATTATCTCCCAAATCGACGCTCGCGGACTGGTCTTCTGCACTGCGCACGATCCGCGCGGCGACGTTTGGGGCATCGCCGGGTGGCGCAACATCATTCCGCGCTACAACATCAACGGCGCGGTGACCGAGATCAACGCCGAGTGCTGCGCCGCGTTGCGCGCCGCCTCGCATTTGGCGGAGAATCTCGGCACCTTCGACCAGGATCGGATCGCCTTTGGGGAAGCATCCGCAGGTATTCGCGACGCGATGGACGCTCATCTCATTAATCCGAAGAATGGATTGTACTACCTCAACGTCGACGTCGATGGCTACGCACGAACGGACGTGACCGGGGATGAAGTATTCCCTGTTATCATGCGCGCGTGCAGCGATGAAACGGGGTTTCGCATCATCAGCCGGCTGAATTGCCCCGATTTTTGGACCTCAGCCGGATTGCGAACCGTCTCACGTTTGGACCCGCGATACGAGCCCGCTGCGTATTCGGGTCTGCTTGGCGGCGTCTGGCCCGGGCTAACGTGGTGGTATGCATTTGCTGCGGCGCGATACCATCCCGACGTTATGGTGCGCGCACTTCGCTCGTCGTTCGAGCATTACGGCCTCGAACCGCGCCTCTACAACACGGTGCCGGGCCAGTTCAGC
>DASXFZ010000014.1 GCA_036489315.1 Candidatus Cybelea sp. | reverse complement strand
GGAAGCCTTCATGCTCGAGTTCGGGCTCGCGCAAGAAGCGCTCGTTCCGCTGCAGGAAGGCGGCTACGCCAAGAAGCTGCAGCTGCGCGAAGACAACCTCGGGCGAGCCCGCGCACGTGCAAGCCTACGCGAGGACGGCTTCTGGGATGGCGGATTCGACGATGCTGCGGGCGTCGGCTACGACGCTCCGACCGAACGGGAATATCTGCCTCGCGGCGGTCCGATGGGCCAGCAGCAGCTTATCTCCGACATTTGGGACGCCCAGGCAAAATCGTACTACGCATGGACTCACGATCCGGCCGTGCGTTTTGCCATCGAGCTGCTCTCAGACTTCGTGCTCGGACGCAGCTTTTCGATTATCGCCGCGTCGGACAAGGTGCAGCCCATCATCGACGAGTTCGTCAATCGCGAGTTGCTGCCGCAATCGCAGCAGTCGGTCACGCCGTGGGGCCCGGGCCGGATTACGAACCGCCTGCACGATATGGCGACCTCGCTGTGGCGCGATGGCGAGTTGTTCCTGCGCAAGTTCTCGATGGGCGACGGGCGCATCAAGGTTCGCTCGCTTCCGCCTGAGACGATCTGGGAGATCGTGACCGATGCCGAGGATCCGCTGGAAGTTTTTTACTACGTTCAGCGATATCAGTGTCTCGACGGTGACACGAAGATTCCGTTGCTGGATGGCACCGAAATTACTATCCGCGAGATGGCTCAGCGGAACCAGGCGACCGGCGAGAACTTCGATGTTTATTCGTTCGATCTTAAGAATGGTCGCATCGTCCCAGGAAACGCTTCATCGGCGGTCCTAAGCGGCACCAAGCGGTGCGTTGAGGTTGAGCTCGATAACGGCGAAAAGGTTATTGCGTCGTACGATCACCCGTTTTTGACCCGCCAGGGCGAGTACGTTTGGGCTGAGCGCCTGCAGCCGGGCCAAAGCCTTATGCCGCTCTACCGCCGCCGCGGCTACGAGATGCTGTGGCAGCCTGATAGCGGCTGGAATCCAACGCATCGAGAGTTTGCCAAAGAAATGGGGCTCGATCTTAGCGCTCGTCGTCATGTCGACCATATAAACGGCAATCCGGCAGACAATCGCCCGGAAAATCTTCAGTCAATGACTCACGGCGAACACACGCGTAAAACCTGGGCCGACATTGGAATGACGGAACGGCGCCAGGCTGGGATCGCGCGCGGTATCCGCGCCTTCAAGTTCACCCCAGAGCACTGCAAGAAGCTCTCGGAGGCCCAGAAAACGCGATGGGCTACGACTAGCCCAGAGGAGCGCGCCGCTGCGGGGCAGCGCCTTGTTGAGTCTCGACGCGAGACTCCAGAGAAGAATAAGGAATGGCGCCTGAAAATCTCCCGCGCTAGAACCAAAGCGTTCGAGCCGGTGGCGATCGTTAACCATAAAGTCGCTGCGGTCCGCGAAGTTGGCGACCGCGAAGTTTACGACCTTACCGTAGATAAGTACGAGAATTTCGCAGTGTCGGCCGGGGTTTTCGTTCATAACACGCGCGTGATCTTGTTCGCGCCACCCAACCTCGAACCGGCGAAGGCGAAATGGATCGAGCGAACGATTGCGCGTGACGAGATGATCCACGTGCTCATCAACGCCAAGGAATCCGACGCGCGCGGCCGCGGCGATCCCTTTGCAAGCCTCGGCTGGGCCAAGCGGTTGCGCGACTATTTCGATGCGATGATTCAGAAACAGTTCGCACAAGCTGCCTATCAGTGGTTGATTCAAGCCGACGGCGGGACCGAGGACTTGCAGCGCTTGGCCGGCACGGCGATTCCCTCAGAGCGGCCGCGCCCGGGTTCGTACTTTATGACGAACAAAGCCGTCGACGTCAAAGCGATCAGCAGCAATATTGGCGGCGCGGTATCGGGTGAAGGCACGGCCTACGACGCGCTGCTTAATCACGTCGCGCTTGCCTTTGGGCTGAATAAGTCCTACTTCGGCGTCGATTCACACGCCAACCGCGCGACGGCGCTCGTTGCGACCGAGCCGACGGCAAAGCATCTCGAAACGCGCCAGGACCTCATCATCGCCTTCCTGACCAAGCTCATAGGCGACGTCATTACCGAAGCGGCGAAGTTTAGGATCGTGCCGAGCGGCGAAGACCTCAGCTTCAAGGTTCAGCTTCCCTCGATCATCAAGGCCGATGCGCCGACGCGCGGCACGATGATTCGACAAGCTGAAGGCATGGCGTACATCAGCAAGCAGACCGCCGCGGAGACGTTTTGCGCCGAAGCGGAGATCGACGACTACGACTTCGACGACGAGCAGCAGAAGATTCAGGCCGAGCTTGGCTCGGAACAAGACCCCAAGGCGCTCATCCTCAAAGACATGGAAATGGTCGCGAAGGGTCAGCCGTTGGCCAATCAGGCCGCGTGGGCGCCGGGTGACGTGCCCAATCCAGCATACGCTCCACCTTCGAACGGTGCTTCGAACGGCCATTCGAATGGCGTAGTCGCCAAGCCCACGACTCCCGATCCGCATGACGCGAGCCCAACGTCGGGCGCCGGCGCGGCTGCGATCCGCAACGAGCTCGGGCACGGCGGAGCTGGCGATAAATCGACGATGGCGTCTGAAGCCGCGTTTCGCGAGTACGCAAAGAAGCACAATCTCGTCGTGATCTATCCGGACTAGGGAAAACCGGACACCCGTTGCCTTACGGCGGCGGGTGTTTCGTATCTGAGCCACGTGCGTTCCGTTGTTGGAGCGTTGCCGACAAAAGCAAACGCCAACAACACGAGCCAGGACGCCAAGACCGCTGCTGCCGCTTTCATCTTCGGGATGGAGCGACAGTTCGCGAGCGAGGCGATCCGGGTCTGAAACCTCTTCCCGGCGCTGAAGGTTAAGTGCCGGGCAAAGCGCTCCGATCCACTCTCCGGGGCGCTTTGTCTTTTCTGCGGACACGAGTAGCCCGAAGGCTTCTCGCTTCGGCCAAGCCGCGCGGCCATGGCGATTCAAGCGAGAGACCCGCGCACCGACAGCACGTCCAGCCCTCAAACCGGCCAGCAGCACCTTGGCGGCTTTGCCGACGTTGCCGGCATCGACTTGGGTAACGGCACCGTCGCGCTCGTCCTGGTAACGGCAACACGCACGGCGACTACGGTCGACGCAGCCGATTCCTCGACGCAGCTGCTCGATGCCGATACGACACGCCTAGCCGCGACGATCCAGAACACGGACACGGTGGAGACGGCATACCTTGGCCTCGGCGTCGATGCGGTCGTGGGCCAGGGAATCGCGATTGCGCCCAACGGCATCGCAAACGTTCCCGCCAGTAAAGTCGCGGGCATCATCAACGCCATTTGGACCGGCAGCCCGTCGGGCGACGCCGCCATCCTGGCAACCACCGCCTAATGCTGTTTCTCGACTATCTCGCAGGCATCGTGACGGGCGTCGCGCTCACCGTCTTCGTCGGCATCGTGCGCTTCGAGTTCGATATTCGGATACCGATGCCGTGGAAGCGTGGCGCTGACAGCGATCGGTCCGATTAAAGTGCCGCGCGCACGCCGTTGGCGTTGCAGTAACGGCCATATTACGGTGTCGCCGATTCGGCCGACGTCGTGCAGCGACCCAACTTGCACTTCCAAAAAGTTTTCTGAGGATTTTCGCGGATGAAGTTAAACCCATCGGGCCGTCAGGTCGCGATCGAACCCATGAAGCAGTCCGAAACGACGTTAGGCGGCGTGAATCTGCCGCAAACCGCCGTCAAGTTGCTCAGCGAAGGCAAAGTGATCGAGCTTGGTCCCAACGTCGATCAAAAGCTGTTTCATAACGGCATCAAAGTCGGTGACCATGTCGCATTTTCGGCGTATGCTGGAAGCTGGGTGAAGTTAGCAGTGCGCGGTGACAATCTTTCGCACGACGACAACGTTAAGTTGATCGAAGATACCGACGTGCTGTGCATTCCGACTGAGATCGGCGTTCCCTCAGCCGCATGATCGCCTACGATCCCGAAGATATCATCGAGGAACAGCAGAACGTCGAGGAGATCGTCGAGCAAATCTTTACGCCCAGCGACTACTCGACGCCCTATGCGATGATCGCCAAGAAGTCGCTCGAACGCGCGCGCTACCTCGATGAGAATCCCGAGCTTTCCAAGGCGGTGAAGAAGATGCTGATCGGTTTTGGCATCTTCGCTCAGGAGCGCGGGCTCAAACCAAGCGAAATCGAGTGCGACTACAAGATGACCGGCGACGGCCGGATCGTCATTACGCTGCGCCGCGCGTGGTAATCGACGCCCAAGCCTACATCGGCCGGATGGAAGGCAAGGTCGTCGTCGCGATCTGCGCGCCAGTGCTCGGCCAAGCGCGACGAGACGGCGAGAATATCAAGATCGACGCCCAACCCGTTCTCATCCTCAATGCGATCTCGTCCAACTAGGTTCGGGCGCCAGCGTCCTCGCGGCGCTACGATTCCCAAGATGCAGCTTTCGCCACTCATCGTCGGCTACGAGCTCGTCGAGGGCCGGCTGCAAGTCATCTTCGCCTGGATCGACGTCGCGGCGGTGGATTCGACCAACGGCGTGCGCCTCGCGATGGTCCCCTCGACCCTGATTTACACGATCTCAGCCAACTAAGCGGACACGCGGCCCCCGCGCTACGGCAGCCTCGCCGTACAAGCCGGGCCATGAGCGTATCGACTTCGCAAGTCAATCCGTTGACGACCGGCGACACCCAAGAGGCGATGCCGGCGGTCCATTCAACTTTTCGCAAGAAGTTCGGCATCCCACCCAAGGGAACGCCGCCGCCGGGCGGTTGGGCTGATTCCGACTACGGCTTCCCGCTGCCGCCGTCCGATCACCCGCTGGCCTACAAGTTCGCGCGCGCCGTACTGAGCCGCGCTCATCAGAACACGAAGTTCGATCCGGCACGGCTTGCCAAGGTCGTCTCGCGCGCCAAAGCCATCGTCGCCAAGCACGACAAGGGCGCGTAACACTTGTCACGCAGCCTGCTTTCGTACCCTGACAAGTTCGGTGGCGTCACCTCTAACTACGCCTTCCGTGAATCCGTCGTCATCGGCAACTTCGACGCTGTCGAAAACGTCGTGCTGCTGCGCGCCGGCCACGGCAATCTCGGTCAGCGCCACTGGTACTCGGCTGCCGCGCTGCAGGATGCCGTCGCACGCGGCATCTTTGAGGCCGCGCAAGCCTATTTGGATCACCCCTCGACGATCGAAGAGCAAACGCGGCCCGAGCGCTCCGTGCGCGATTTGGCTGGCTGGTACTCCGACGTCGAGGTCCGCCCGTACACCGATCCCGAGGTCGGAAAGACGGTCGCGCTGTTCGGTACGTTCCACCCAGCGGTCGGCAAAGACGAGGTCGTCACGATCGTTCGGACATGCATTGAATACGCAAAAAGGTACCCGAGAATGGCGTGGGCGGGCCTGAGCATCAATGCTTACGGTGACAGCGTCCCTCAGACAATCGACGGTGAGCAATGGAACGTCGTCGATCGTATAGAGGGAGTCGACTCGGTCGATATCGTCACCAAAGCCGGCGCAGGCGGAACACTTGTTGCGTCTCTCAAGGAGAGCTATCGAATGAAAACCGGTTCCAAAAGAAAGCCGACCCGCGAAGCCGACGTCAAGTTGACGCTCGACGCCGACGCGATTCGCGATGGCATCAAGAAGCTGTCCGAGAGCGGCAAAGCCGAACGCAAAGCCGCGATCGTCAAGGTCGTTGAGTCCGCGCAGGGCGGCGTTAAGGTAACGCCCGAGCAAGACGCCGAGATCGATCGCCAGTTAGGCGTTGTCGATGGCGGCGCGCTCGACAAAGTGCTCGACGACGCGACCGGCGTCTCGGACGAACCCGACGACGAAGAAGGCGCGATCGACCCGTTGAACCCGGCGGCCGCGACCGATGGCGACGCGGAAGTCGAGGCGATGCCCGACGATCCCAAGTTCCTCAAGGCGCAGCTCAAGAAAGAGCGCGGCGCGCGCAAGACCGCCGAGAGCAAGGTCGAGACCGCCGAAGAGCGCGCGACCGAAGCCGAGCGCAAAGCCGGGCTGCAAACTCGCGAACGCATGGCTGAAAACGTCATGGCGACGCTGGAGATTCCCGAAGATTTCCGTCCGCGACTCAAGCACGAGCTCGTCACGAACGGCTTCACGCACGAGAAGTCGATGCGTGAACACGCGCAAGCGTTCGACAAGGCATTCATCCGCCGCGGCGACGGTGCCGGAGTTGTTTCCGGTTCGCCGACAGGCGGCGGCAGCAAAGTTTCCGCCGACAGCTTCACCTTCGAGGAGGCGTAAAGCCAGATGGGCACTCTCGTAATCGCAAATCCGAGCCGACCGCGCCGTGCGGTGCGTCCGCTCATCTCGGCCGCAATCGATCTGACGGTCGCGTCGGGCGTAATCAATCCCGGCGAGCTCTGTTACCGCAACTCAACGGGCAACGTCGCGTCGCTCAACACCCCTGGCTCGAGCAACGCCAACGCCGCCAACGGCGTCGGCATCTCGAACACGCAGTATCCGGTCACGTTCACCGATGGCGTCACCGGTTCGCCGATCCCCAGCAACGACACGCACATCCCGATGGTGTCGCTGTACGAAGACGGCGACCATCTCATGAAGACGACCTCGGGCGACTCGTACAAAGCCTACGACACCGTGTACCTCGGTGCCGACGGCCGCACGATCTCCAAGACCGCGACTGGCACGGCCGTAGGGTACGTCTCGCCGGATCAGCGGCAGATGGGCAGCAACGCGTCGCAGGCACCATTCCCGATCGCCGGCGGTACCGGCGTGCTCGTTTACATCCGCATTCAGCCGGCGCTCGTCAAGGGCAACTAACGGAGGCATAAGCGCAAATCACATGGATATCTCTGCAGTCCGCAAACGGCTGGCCGAAGCCGGAGGCAATCGAGAAGGCGTAGCACGCAGCGTCGCCATCGCCGCGGCGGTCAACCGCGAGAAGTTCGGCGAAAAGGCGCAGAGCTGGTGCACCCGTTGGGGCCGTCAGTTCCAGCGCGAGCACGGCTACGATGGGCTCAAGCTCATCAATCAGCCCGGCTTCAACTTCAAAGAAGCCGCACGGCAACTGCGCGACAAGATGGGTTTGCGCGAAGACGTTGCAACGAGCCAGGTGTACGCCTTGGCAACGGGCCTCGTCACGCAAAACCTCTCCAACGCCTACGAAGTCGTGCCGACGGTCTACCGCGAAGTCGCCAAGATTCTGACCTCGACGCGGGCCGAAGAGACGTACTTCCCGCTGCAGGGAGCCAACGTTCCCAGCCCCGTGGAAGACGACGAGGCGCTCCCGACCTCGAGCCTCGGCGGCAACTTGACGCGGATCCGCAACTACAAGTTCGGCGAAATCCTCGAGCTGTCCAACACGCTCGAAGAGGACGACCAAACCGGTCAAGTGGCCGAGCAGGCTTCCAATCTCGGCGACAAGATGGCGTACGCCGAAGAGCAGTGGTGGGCGTCGCAACTCATCACGGCCTACGCGACCGGAAACATTCGCCAGGCCGATGGCGGCAGCGCAGGCGGGATCATCCCGGGCGCGTGCATCGCTGGATCGGCGCCGGCCGGTTACGGCGGTCCGGTTACCACGGCAGGCATTCCGACGCGCGACGGCATCGCGAACCTCTTCACCGCAGCCGACTACATCACGAACGTGCTGGGAGACCTCGCGCTGTTCGAAGTGGACTGCGGCGTCTTCGCCAACGCCGACAAGATCACGGTGAATACGATTCTCAAGTCGGACTTCAATCCGAACACGCCGGCGAACACGCCCAACACGGTCAACGGCATCTTCGCTCGCAATCAGCTCGAAGATATCTTCGTGGCCAAGTTCACGCGATTCTTCAAGTTCTTCGCGGGTCAGACGCTCTCAGGCGCGGGTAACCCGTGGTTCTTGGGCGAGGCCGGCAAGATCGGCGCGTTCCAAGATCGCACGCCGCTGACGGTGATCATGGAAGTCCCCAACGCTGGCGACTCGTTCAACAAGAGCGTGCGTCGGACCAAGTGCGAGCGTCGGTTTGGTGCCGGCGTCGTGATCCCCGAAGCAACTCTGAGGGGGAACTAAAGATGAAAAAGCTTCTCCGCATCGTCCCGGTCGCGCTGCTCGCGATCACGAGCCTTGCGCTGTCGCTCTCGCTGCGCCCGCAGGTAGCGACCGCGCAAATCCCTCCTCCGGGTGCGCCGACTTTCTCGCTGACGTCGGCGTGCAGCTCCGATCCATGCGCATCGACCTCGTACGCCTACATTCAGGTTCCCGGCGGATCGTCGATGTGCACGTTCAACGTCTACGGCACGTTCGAAGCGACCGGCGTTTACGAGACGACCAACTCGGCGTCGCCGACCTCTGTGCTTGCGCAGTGGCAACTCGCCGTCGTGTCTCCCAGCAACAACTGGCTGGCAAACACGGGCTTTTCGACTGCGACCTCTCGAGCGTTTCAAGTGCTGGCGACTTTACCGGCCAGAAGCGTCTCGTACGTTCGCGTTCGACTGAGCGCCTACACTTCAGGAACGGTCAGCGTTCAGCCGGCTTGCGCCGGTCGGGCCGACAATATCACGGCGATTCCCGGCGATACGCCGACGTCTTCGCCCACCCCGTAGCCTCCAAGGATTCGCATAGCAAAGAGGGCGTCGAGCGATCGGCGCCCTCGCCTTTTTCGGACACGACGCCGTTGCTTCGGGCTCACCTAAGCCAAGTCGGCTCCGATGCCAAGAAAACGCCTTGAAGAAAACGCGACCGCTGTCGCCCCCGCGGCCTCCACGGGGATGCTCGATGGAACGGTCGCGGTCCAAGCCCCAGCCGCACCCCCGGCAGTCCACCGCCCCAAGGACAGGACGAAGGACCGTCCGCCGGCCCCGGTCGTGCGCGACTCGATGGCCGCGCTGACCGCGCGCCTGGGCTCACCCACCTTTTGGGAGAACAACGCGCGCTTTGAGTGGGCGAAAGCGCCCAACAATCACCACTACGAGTTCACGCGCTTTTACTTCCACGAGCTCGTGCTCGTCGACGTCTGGAAGAGCTCGAATCCAAGCGATAAGAAGGCCGCCGAGCACAAGCGCAAGTGCGTCGACGCTGAGAATACGAAGCGCGTTGCCATGGGTGAGAAGCCAATCGGCCTGATTGCCGTCGTGCGCGGCGCGATCATTCCCGACGAGTATTTTTCGCGCGTACTGGCCGGCGAGACGTTTGACCTAATCGAGCGATCGACCGAAGGGGTTTTGGTCTAACCTCGTGGCGATTACCGTCGCGAACGTTCGTTCGGCGATCGCTGACAGGCCGCAGCTATGGCCAGCGCCGGGCTCGCCGCCTGAACTGATGGGCCAAGCCGACGGCGTCAGAACGATCTTCAGTATCCGCTACGAAAACTATATCGACGGCACGCTGACGGTTTACGAAGCCACGGCGCCGCCGTCGAGCAGTGGCGAAACGGCCGTGTGGACCGCGGTCGATCCGTCGCTCTACGTGGTTGGATCGACGCCCAACCCGACCAGCACCGGCGCGACCAACGCGATCATCACCTTCAACGCGGCGCCCGACGCCGGCACGTTCATCGGAGCGGGCTATCAGGTAACGGCGTTCTCCGACGACGACCTGAACGGCTACCTAACCCGCGCACAAGCGCTCTATTCCGACGACGCTTCGGTGCTCAAGCGGGCGCAGTTCGATATCATCGACGCGCTGCTGATGGACTACAACCGGCTCTACCTGCTCGCCCAAGGCGAGTACCGAACCGATCCAGCCTCGTACGCCGCATCGCTCAAGCAGCTCAAAGCCGAGCTGCGCAAAGACCTCACGGGCGATCCGGTTCCGGGTTCGTCGAGCCCCGCGATGCTGATCGGTAACGCTGTGACGCGCCGCTATCAGCCTTGGCGGTAGCGTGGAGCAGCTTCTCGCTCACCTCATAGGCGATTACGTCCTGCAGTCCGACCGGATGGCGCAATGGAAGCGCAGTTCGTGGGCCTGGGCTACCCTACACGGCGCGGCGTACACGCTGCCGTTCGCGCTCTTTTTCCGGCCGTCGCTGCTCGCGCTTTGCATAATCTGCTTCACGCACGTCGTCATCGACCGGCTGCGGTTGGCGCGCTACATCATCGTGGCCAAGAATTGGCTCTGCGATCGACGGGGCGACTTCGCGACGCAGACCGGCTTCCCGGTCGGAACGCCTTCGGGGCTCGCGACAGCGCTCTTCATCGTCGTCGATAACACGATGCACCTGGCGATCAACTACGCGGCACTGAGGTGGACGTGATCGTCGAACTCAACGGCACGTCGCTGAAGGAGGCTCGGCGCTGCGCGCACCGGATGCTCGAACGGACCAACTCCGTCCAAGATGACGGCGCCGCGACGCCGCGGCCGTACAAGCTGCATCCCGACGCCGAAAAGCTCGAGCGAGCGCGGATGCGCATTAAAGTTGCCGGTACCCGGAAGCTGCGGTTGCAGCTGCTTGCGATTCTCGACGCTTGGCGATCGAAGGTCGTGGCCGCCGTGCGCCGCAGCGCCAAACGCGAAGCCGACGTCGGTCAGCTCGACGACGAGCTCGCCGGCGCAGTCGACGCGGGGGTCTTGACCGAGGACCAGCGTCAGGCAATCATCGCCGCCGTTACCGCAGCACTCGCGTCGATGGACCCCAAGCAGATCTCCACGGCGATCGCCGCTGCGCAGGAAGAGCTCTTCCAAGCGGGCCTCGAGTCAGCCAAAGCCGAGGTTGGAATCACGTGGGACTTGCCGCCGACGATCGCGCTGGACCAGATGGCCGCGGCGACGATCCCCTTCTCGCAAGAGATCGTCGATCGTGAGGTAGCGGCGATCAGTCAGGCGCTCCAGGACGGTATCGCGGCCGGCGAGGGCATCCCAAAGCTCGCGCAGCGGATTCAGGATAGCTTCGACGACGGGATGCACATTCTCGATGACGACGGGAACGTGAAGCGCGTAATTCCAAACGACTCGTGGGCCGAGATGGTCGCACGAACCGAGACGGCTCGAGCGATGAACGCTGGCGTCATGCAGACGTACCGGGCAGCGGGCGTCGCGCGCATCATGTGGATCGCCGCAGAGGACGAAAGAACTTGTCCCAAGTGTTCGGACCTCGACGGTGAGATCGTTCCGCTCGGCGCGCAGTTTGATGACGGAATCGAAGCACCCCCGGATCATCTCCTTTGCCGCTGCACAGTCGTCTCAGCGGGCACGGCGCAGCCCGACGAAAACGAGGAATCTTAGATGGCGCGCATGCCCTCGACGTCGCGCTGGCCCAGGCGCGTTCCGGGAACGCAGCAGGCGTCCTATTTCGTCGACAATCGCAATCCGACGACCGATAAGCTCGACCGCGTCGGCCCGTACTTAGCCGAGATCATTCCGGCCAGCGGCGATCTGCAAGTTCCATCGACCGATAAGAGCGGGAATCCGATTATGGTGAACATCGACGCGCGGCTTTGGCTGCCGGCCGAGTCGGGCGCCGCGTCGCGGTCGATCGTCACGAACATTCTCACCAACGCGGCGTTCGCAGTCATCTACGTGCAGCCGTGGGATGACCGGCTCGAATGTTTCGTCGTGCGGAGAACGCCGCGTTGATCGGCGGCAGTTCCAACGCTGAGCAAATCCTCGCGAAGCTGAGGGCGCAAGCAGCGCGCCTGAGCGACCTTTCGGTGCCGCTGACCCAAGCCGGCATCGTCGTGCGCGACGCGGCAGTCATGCGCATCAAAGAGCAGGGCGGCGACCAGGATTGGCTACCGAACAAGCGCGGCGGCCATACCGGAATCGACTCTGGCCGCATGATGAGTTCGATCCAAGTCTCGCCGGTTGCGCAAAACGCCGTCAGCGTCGGCACCAATCTTCAGTACGCGAAATGGTTCCAGGAAGGCACCGGCATCTACGCCGGTCACACCCCGTGGACGATCAATCCCAAGTCGAAAAAGGCGCTGGCGTTTACAAGCGGCGGCGTCGAATACGTGCGGCGCTCGGTGACGATACCAGGGCAGCCCAAAAGGCCATTCTTGCTCGTCGCTGACCAACAAAAGAGCGATATCCGCGACGTCTTCGTTCGCTGGATTAATGGAGCGGCAGCGTGAGCGACACGACGAATATCGAGCTCTGGAGCGCTATCGACGACGCCATCTACGCAAACATCGTCGCGGCGACGCAATCCGGCGGACCGCTAGCGGTTCAGAGTAATCCCGACGGCACGACCGGCATTCAGCATATAGCGCGCGTCGCGCCGCCGACGCAAAAGCTCTTTCCCAGCGTCGGCGTCATGTGCCTGAGCTACGACGAAGTGATCTCCGGCTCGGCCAAGCACGATTTTACGGCCACGTGGGCGATCGTAGTAACGGTTCAGCAGCCCTTTGACCCGACGATCGACGATATCGGCGAGACGGCGATGACGCTGCTGCGCGCCTATCAGGACGACGGCTCCGGCAATGGCATCTCGCCGCTGCTGCGCGGCAACGTTACCGTCAACGGCATCGCGCAATGGTCGCAGATCACTGCCATGGAGCGCCATCTGCTCGAAGGCAAGACGTCTGAAGATATGATCGCGACCGCGATCTACACCTTCGAGGTCCACTACTCGATCAAGATCGCACCGGTCACGGTTCCCGCGCCCGGCGGCTCGGGCTACGTCAATCTCACCGGCCAAGGCTTTGTCGATACCGGCTCACCTGGCGGCCTGCAAACCGACAGCAGCGGCATTATTGACTCGACCGGTTCGGAAGACTGGGAGATCGACGCGACCAACGGCGCCCTGGTCAGCGCGGTCAACGGCGGCAAAATCTTTCTCGGGCCCGACTTTCCGTTTATCGACGGGAGCAACGCCGGCTCGTACCTCACCGCCGACGGCGGCACGGTGCAGATCGGCGTCGGCTCGGGCGATTCGTGCGAGGTCAGCTTCGGCATCTCAGCAGTCGGCACGATTCACGTGTACGGCAAGCTCAAACTCTCAGGTTTCGGCTCGCTCGAGGTCGGCGGTGCCGGCGATGGAACACTTGTTATCGGGGCGCTGGGCGAGTTCGATCTGCCCGGCGATGCCGACGTGCTGATGCAAGGCAACCTCACCATCGAATCACTTGTTTCGGTGCCACCCGATATCGCGACGCTGACCGATACCGGCGGCGTGCTCGCCATGTTCACGCACACCGAGGTCGGCTTGGCCGCGGCGTTCAGCGACAGCTCGTTCTTGGATGGTTCGCTGGGCGAGATCACGGCCTGGGCCTGGGACTTCGGCGATTCATCGGGGACCTCGACCGATCAGAATCCCGACTATACCTACGCGGCCGGCGGCACGTATAACGTTTCGCTGACCGTGACGACCGCCGGGGGCGGGTCATCCCAGGGTTCGGCCCAGGTAACGGTCGCCTAAAAGCGGACACGGGGCACCCTCTGTCGGCGCCTGAGGCCAAGAGCGCCGCCCATGAGGATACGGTATCAGCCCAAGCGCGGCGCGGTCGAAGTCGAGCTGCGCGATATCGTCGGCGGCAGCCCGCTTGCAAAGTGGTACACCGGCGACGAGCGCGACATTCCGCCAGGCACAAAGGTCGTTTGGGGCGACGGCGCATCGCCGGCTTTCCAACTCGACGCGGCACTGGCGATCTTCCGGCATGGCCCCGACTTCGTCGACGCGTCCACCGGCAAAAACCCGCTTTACTCGTGCGCCAACTGCGGAGCCGAAGCGCTTGCCGAGCACGCGTTTGACTACGAGCGCGACCAAACGATTCCGTTCGTCAACGCCGACGGCAAGCGTTTGTGTCCGTCGTGCTGGCTGGGCGCGCACCCCGACCGTATTCCCTACTTCCGCGACACGCTGCGCTACGGCAAAGACGCCCCCGACGTCATCAAGCGCGCGCAAGCGATCGCCGCCAAAGCCGCGCCGGTGCAAGCCGCGCCACCACCCGATAAACCGGCGGATACCGCCGCGCCCGGAGGATCTGCCAAGTGAGCCTTCATCTTCCCGATCGCGCCGCACGTGCACGTGGCGAGCGCCGGCTATACGGCCCGCGTGATTTCGACCTCCAGCTTTTCGGTCAGGCGCCCTCTGCCGAGCTCGTAACCCTCGGCATCGGCAAGGAAACCGTCTACGGCACCGCCGTCTCGCCGACCGTCTTTTTGATTCCGAGCAGCGAAGGCTACGACGGAACCAACGAGCTGCTCGAGCGTCCCGGCGCGCGAAAGCGTATTGGCCAGACCGAGCAACTCACCGGCATGTTCACCGGTAAAGGCCAAATGCAAGTCGAGGTCGATCCCGACACGATCGGCGCGCTCCTCTTGCTCGCCTTTGGCGCCGAATCCATCGGAGCCGACGCGAGCAATCCCGACGCCGAAGCGGTCACGACGACGCTGTCCGTCGGCGTGGGTGTCGGCAACAACTGGGCAACTCCGGCAGCGATGACCAATATCGTCAAGGGTCAGTCGCTCACGATTGATTCGGGCGAGACGGTTGTCGTGCGCGCCATCACGGCCACGCAGTTCTTCGCCTATTTCACCACGGCGCACGCTTCAGGCGTGGACGTCGTGAACGCCTCGGTCGTGCTCGCGTACGATCACAACTTCACGCTCGCCTCGCCGCGGCACTCGTTCACGGCCCAACTCAACGACGTCATTTCGTCCAAGAACTCCTTCGGCTGCAAAATCTCCAAGCTCAGCTTCAAGATCACACCCAAGGCGATCATCGAAGCGATGGTCACCGTCGAGTACCAGGGCGAAGCCAACGTCAGCTCGCCGACCTCGCCGAGCTATTCGGTGTTGCGCGGACTGGTATTCACGACCCCGGGTAACGCCGTGACGATGAACGGTATCGCGATCGATTCGTCGGTGCAGGCCATCACGATCGATATCGACCTCGGCCTGATTACCGATTACCCGAAGTACGGCAATGGCCGGTATAGGGCGCAGCTTCCCGAGACGCAGACCAAGGTTTCGCTCGGGCTCGACCTGGCATTCGAAACCGACACGATGCTGCAGAACTTCTGGGGCGCGCCCAGTTCGACCGGGCCGCAAGGCGACGTCGTACCGGCGCCGATCGTCGTGACGGTGGATTCAGTCGATAACGTCAATACCGCGCTGCCGTACAGCATGACGTTCACCTTCCCCAACGCCAAGCCCAAGACGGCGCCCGTAACGCGCAAGGTCGGCGACTATCTCAAGCAGACGGTGCAGTTCGAGAATTCCGAGTCGACCAACGGCGCGGGCGATGATTGTTCGGTGCTGCTCTGTAACGCCGCTAGCGGCGCATCGTTCTAACTTCTCAGCGGTTCCACGTGAAACCGCGATCGCTTCGAATGCGCCAGCTGTACTGTAGCCGGCGCATTCGTTTTTGTAAGGAGACTTATGCCTAGCGAAGCGCTCCGTCGTAAAGCCGGTGCCAGAGGCGCAGGCGACGGCCAACCGACCGAACTCGAAAACCCCGCTGCCGCCAAGAAAAAGCCCGAAAAAACGCCGGAGGAGGTCCGCAAGATTCTTCGCCCCGACGTTTTGGAGTTTGCGATCACGCGCCAAACTTCCGTCGATGGCGTCGTCGCGACGCTGCCATTCAAGCTCGTCGTCCCGATGGTCTTCACCCTGGGCGACATTTTGCAGCGTGACGTCGAGGCCGACTTCGAAGCCTACATCCAACTCATTATGACCGAGGTCGCGGAGATTACCGGCAAATCCGACCTCCGCATCAATCCGATGCGGATGTTCTTGCAAGAGAATCTGCCGTTTATCGACATTGCCGTGGCGACCTCAAACGTGCGGCGCTTTCTGGATCGCATCTTGCTCAAGGCGGCCTACGTCGTGGATCCAGGCGATCGCGATCAGACGAAGCGAATCGCGCTGCCGACCGATCTCGTGCAGCTCAAACGAAACGATATCGTCGCGATCGGCGCGCAGTTCGTTGGGCGCTGGTTCGACCGCTGGTTGGAAGCGCGCAAGGCCGAGCGCGAGGCAGCGGGCGCTCCAAAAAACGCGGCGGGGGCAGCGCAGACGTAAGCCACCTGATGGCTGCCCTTTTCGATGCCTACGGATGGACACCGGACACCGTTTACGGCCTCACGTACGCCCAGGCGCAACTCTGGGCTGAACGCGGCCGCGAGCGCATTCGAGACCGAGCGCGCCTGCAAGCCCAAGAGCAGCGCGAGACGTTTATCGACATTCTCTGCGCGGCTGGCGCGATAAAGCGAAAATAAGATGGCCGACGATCAGCAAAATCTCCAAGTAACGATTACCGCGACCGATGCGGGCGCAACGGCCGTACTTGCTGACGTTCAGGCGAAGATCGAGGCGATCGAGGCCGAGCTGAAGGCCGTTGGCGCAAGCGGTGCGTCGGCGGGGTCCTCCATAGCGTCCGGAATGTCGCAGGTGGCCGATAAGGCTGGCGCTGCAAGCGGTGCCGCGGCCGTTCTCGGCGGCTCCGCGAAGGCCGCTAAAAACGAACTCTCTGACCTAAACGAAGTCGGCGGCAACGCGGCGCGCATGTTCTCGGCGCTGGGAGTCGAGGGCGGCGAGGCTGCCGGCCGCGTCGGCGCTCTCGTCGGCGCGCTGGGCAGCATGACCGCGGTCGCTCCCGAACTGGTCGCATTCTTCGCCGTACTCGCTGCCGGCATGGCGGTCTTTGACTTCTTCAAGCAGGGCGTCAAAGACGCCGAGGATCTCCAATCGGAAATGTCCTCGATGGGCGCGTCGATCCGCGCTCAGGGCGGCGATTGGTCTGCGCTCTCTGGCCAAATCAAAGAGTTCATCGATAGCGAGTCGATGGCGTCGGGTTTCACCGAAAACGAGATGGCGTCGGCGCTCAACTCACTCGTTACGTCGCTTGCCGGCGTCGAGAGCGGAACGAAGGCCGTCAGCGACTCGGAGAAGATTCTCGCGGTCGCTGAAGAGGTCGCGATCGCTAAACACATCAGCTTAGCCGAAGCGACGCACGATATCACTGAGGCCGAGGCTGGCCGCGGCATGGCGCTTGCGCAGCTCGATCCGCGGATCAAGACGATGATCCAGGATCACGACACGCTCGACCAAGTGCTCAAGGTTCTCCACGACGATTACCAGGATCAGCTCAAGGATACCGATAGCGCGCAGATGGCGCAGGCGCGTCTGCACGCGGCGCTCGCGGCGACCGGCGAGGAACTGGGCTCGCGGCTGCTCCCGTATATCGTGCAGCTCTCCACGGAGCTCATCGGCATCATCCCGGCAGCCGAAGACATGGGTAGCGCGGTCGTCGACGTGTTCCAGACGATCTCGCATACGGTCGGCATTGCGATTCACGATATCACGGCCTTTCACGACGCCGTCGATCTTGTCGATATCGGGCACGTCAACGAAGAACTAAACAAATCGCTCGCCGATCAGAACTGGCTGAGCAAGAACGATCCGGCTAGCGCGCTAAAAAAGTTCCAGCAGGCCGCGACCGACTACGGCAAAGCCTACAAGACGGCCGAGAACGAGATTACCGCGGCGATCAAGCAGCACATCGCCGCCGTCGATAACCTTAACACCAGCTTCAATCCGACGCTCGGCACTAAAGCCCCAAGTTCGGGCTCCGGCTACACGCCGCCGGTTCTAACCGACGAAATCGACCAAGATAAGCTCGAAACGCAGGCGCAAGAAGAGAACATGCGTGTGTCGGACGCCCTTGCCGACGCGAAAGACCGGGCGACGGTAGCGGAAGCAAGCCTTTCGGCGGCGATGAAGGACGCCACCACCGTCGCGGGCGAGCAGAGCGCCCAGGCCGCGCTCGACGCCAAGACCATCGAAGACCTCAGCGCCCAGCACAAGATCCTCAACAACGCCATCTACGACGAGACCCGGATGCTCGGCGTCGACAGCGCGGCGCATCAAGCCGCGACCGCCAAATACGAAGCAGCGAAAGCGGCGCTTACGTCCTTCACGCAGGCGCATGCCGGTGAAAAAGAGGTAGCCGAGGCCGACAAG